>CAXSIE010000319.1:4544-6574 GCA_964237295.1 uncultured Flavihumibacter sp.
AATAATACGATTACCTACAACAGGGTATTCAGTTCGGATCACCATGTCACCATTTTGGGCGGAGCATCTATGCTTAACCAGCGCAACAGCGGCAGGGCGTATGTATTTGATGGAATTCCCATTCTCTCCCTTGACCTGGCAGGTACGCAATTCTCCGTACAAAGTCCTAGTGAATCATTGTTCCGCTTCGCTTCGGTTTTTTCAAGAATCAATTACGAGTATAAAGACAGGTACCTTCTGGAAGGGTCTGTACGCCAGGATGGATCAAGCAGATTCGGGCCGGGCAATAGAAACGGAACCTTTGGCGGTGGTTCGCTCGGTTGGATCATGAGTGAAGAAAAATTTTTCCGTGACCGTATAAGGTTCATTAATTTCCTGAAGCTGAGGGCGAGTTACGGCACAATCGGAAACGCAGAACTACCCGGTGATTTCGCTTATATTTCACTGGCAACCTCAACTGACTCGGAATCTTCGTATGGAGGAAACAGCGGACTGGCATTTAACACCATCGGTAATGCACGCCTCAGGTGGGAATCTACCACGGAATCGAATCTGGCGCTGGACGCTGAATTTTTAAAAGGCAGGATCAGAACAAGCTTCGACTTTTATAATAAACAATCAAACAATCTTTTGTTAGGCTCGTCTCTGGCTAATAGTACAGGCTATCTTAACGGAAATTATACATTTAATGTTGGCAGCTTAAGAAACCGCGGTGTGGAGGTTGAAGTTAACACGCGCAATATTGTTAAAGGCGCTTTTACATGGACCTCCAACTTTAATATTTCAAGGAACAAAGCTACCGTGCTGAAATTACAGCCGGTTGCCGCCGGGGCCACAAAAATAAATGTTGTAGATGGCGGTAATAACCGTTTGGTTGAAGGTGGCGCATTCGGCGCATACTTCCTTCCTGTATATGCAGGGGTAGATACAAAAACCGGTAATGAGCTGATTTATGAAGTAGATCAGCCTTATCTTTCCCAAACAGGTATTGCCCGCCTAACAGGTAACGTAATCGATGCTACCCTTGGCACCAACCTGAATAACCACCGGATGTTGATTACAGATAAAACACCGCTGCCAAGATTTTACGGTGGCCTGTCGAACTCATTTACTTATAAAGGCCTTGAATTAACCGTGTTATTTTATTTTCAGTACGGAAATTTCCTGCTTGATGAAGGCGAGCGCAACCAGAGTTATCCAAGTGAGCAGCAGAGCCTGAGAGCCAACCTTAAAGATGCGTTAACCGATAATACCATCCCCCTGGTCTACGGCTCACCCATGGCAGGGATCAATACCACCCGCTTCCTGCATGACTGTTCGTTTATACGCCTAAGGAATCTGCAACTGGGTTATTCCATACCATCAAAGTTTTCGAGAAAATACGGCATTAAAAACATGCGGCTGTTTGTTGCTGGTCAAAACCTCTTAACGTTCACAAAGTTTCCAGGATGGGATCCTGAAGTATTTACTACCGGGGGAAGCGATCAGCAGGCTAACATCGGGCCCGGGACTACCAGTTACAATTTGCCGCAGGTGAAAACATTGATGGGAGGCATCAACATCAACTTTTAAATGTTTAGATAATATATCATGCAAACGAAGTATTTGAAATTCACATTAGTTGCATTCAGTGCGCTGTTTATTTTATCCGGATGCAGTAAGTGGCTGGATAAGCCTAAACCGGAATCAACTGTACCTATAGACCAGATAGGAAGCGGCACGAGCGGACTTGATGCCGCACTCACCGGAGCATGGGCGTACTGGACTTATAACACCGGGCCTACCGGCAATTTATTTGTTTATCCAGAGGCTCTGGGCGATTATGTGGCAGGCACCAACGTAACAAATAACACCAATCGTTTATTCAGGGCATACCAGCGCCAGTTAAATTCCGAAGGATATGATATGATCGGGGAAACCACACAACGATCCAGCAGGGCGGAAAATCTTGCAAACCTTGTTATTAAATCTACCCGGGAAACCCCTCCTTCCGATGCAGCCTGGCAAACCAACGGTAACCGCATTACCGG
>CAXSIE010000320.1:0-1818 GCA_964237295.1 uncultured Flavihumibacter sp.
TTTCACCAGTGCTTCTTGTTGAATCTTAACTTAATGACATTGCCCTTCGGGGTTTGCGTGTTATGTCTATCATTACTATAATCATGTCACCCCTTTGGGGTTTAACTGATAGTGCATACCTCACCCCTGATACCTAAAAAGGAGGATCATCATCCAGTGGTTTTGCGTTCATTTTACTTCCGGCCTGGATATATAATTTGGGCCCATCCGCATCTTCCACAGGCCGCCAGTTACCTCCGGATGGCAAATTACCGGTACCGCCGCTATTATCATCATCTTCAATAAATTTCTGAATATGAAGCAGTGCGCGGAGCTTGATGGTTTCCAACGATCCGTTACGGTGCTTGGCAATACGCACATGCGTTTCACCTTTGTTGCTCTCTCCCATTTCATTGGCAGTAATATCATAATATTCCGGGCGGTATAAGAACATTACCATATCAGCATCCTGCTCAATAGCACCGGATTCACGCAGGTCACTCAATTGAGGCATCTTATTCCCTTCCTTTCTCGACTCAACAGCCCTGCTCAACTGGCTCAATGCAATGATAGGCACCTGCAGCTCTTTTGCCAGACCTTTAAGGTCTCGTGAAATACGGCTGATTTCCTGTTCCCTGTTTCCATTCCTGTTTTCTCCTGTTCCGCTCATCAACTGCAGGTAATCAATGATAATTAACCCGACATTGTGCTTATTTTTTAACCGGCGGCATTTGGCTCTCAGTTCAAATATATTTAAAGCCGCAGTGTCGTCAATGAATATAGGAGCTGTTGCCAGGTGCTGTATGCCCTTGGCATACAATTGTTTCATTTCGTGCTCTTCCAGCTTACCTCTTGATATTTTTTCAAGCCATATCTCACTTTCCGCACTGAGGATCCTTTGTACAAGTTGCCCCGCACTCATTTCAAGGCTGAAGAAGCCTACGCCTGTAGGTTTTGTAGGATGCAATGCAGCGCTGCGCGCCAGGTTAAGCGCAAAGGCGGTTTTACCTACGGAAGGACGTGCAGCAAGAATAATTAAATCGGTAGGTTGCCAGCCATAAGTTATTTTATCCAGCGTTTTAAAACCGGTAGGAACACCACTGATATCTTCATTTTTTGACCGCAAATCCTCAATACGCTGGATCGTTTTTACTAATATAGTGTCGATGCTGTCAAAATTTTTACGCAGGTGGTTATTTGTTATTTCAAACAACTTACTTTCCGCATCATCCAGCAGGTCAAATACATCGGTGCTGTCTTCATAAGCATCTCCTATAATTTCACCGCTGATACGTATAAGCTCCCGCTGAATAAATTTCTGTAGAATAATTCTGGAATGGGCTTCTATATTGGCGGATGATACCACCGAGTTGGTTAACTTGGTAACATAGTAAGGGCCACCTACAATGTCAAGCTCTTCCCTGATCTTTAATTCTTCTACGATTGTTAAAATATCGATAGGCTGACTTTTCTGTGCCAGTCCCTGCATTGCCCTGTAAATGCGCTGATGACTTTCAACATAAAAGCATTCCGGCTTTAGTATTTCAACTACTGCATCAAAAGCACCCTTTTCCAACATAATCGCCCCAAGCACTGCTTCTTCAAGATCTTTTGCCTGGGGAGGCACTTTGCCGTAAACCATGGTGCCCATGTCCAGGGAACCTTTACGACGGTTCTTTCTATCTTTATTTAAGTTTGTTATTTCCATATTCAGCTAAACAATAAGGTTTTTTTAAAAGCTGTATCATGTGATACGGTGCTGACTGATGTTATAAAATTGTTATGGTAATATTATCAAATCATCAATTTATAAATTCAGGAGAACGAATATAAACAGCT
>CAXSIE010000320.1:1828-6572 GCA_964237295.1 uncultured Flavihumibacter sp.
TTAATGGTTATCCATCGTATTAACATTTTATTCCACAATTTGAAAAAGTTTTGCGCCTGCAATACTTAATTATGCACACCTGCCGTGTATAAAAAATCTTACCAAAAAATTTGCCGTGTTTTCAAAAATTCAGAATGGAATTTTACCTGTTCGAACATATTATTTTCAAATTGCGAATTATAGCTATTAGCCTGCCTCTTCCACACTACCGTTAGAACATAATCTGGCTATAAAGACACAGAGGCAATTTTTGCAATCAGTACGGCAGTCTTCAATAGCCGTAATTTTCGTATTTTCGAGCCCTCAAAAAAGAAAGGAGCATTTGCAATGACCATTAGTTACAATTGGCTAAGTGAATACTTACCGGTTAAAGTTGAACCGGAAAGATTGTCTAAAATTTTAACATCAATAGGACTGGAAGTTGAAAGCATGGCAAAATACGAATCTATCCGCGGCGGACTTAAAGATCTTATAATTGGTGAAGTCATCGAATGCGAAAAACATCCTAATGCTGATAAATTAAAACTTACCAAAGTAGACACCGGAAGTAAGGAATTACTTCAGATAGTTTGTGGTGCCGGAAACGTAGCAGTAGGCCAGAAAGTAATCGTGGCCCCGGTAGGGGCTACAATTTATCCAATCCAGGGCCAGGCGATGACTATGAAAGTGGCTACTATCCGTAATATTGAAAGCTATGGTATGATCTGCGCAGAAGATGAACTGGGGATCAGTGACAACCACGACGGCATCTTGATTTTGCCTGATACGGTTAAAACAGGAAGCCCGGCTTCTTCTTATTTTCATCCTTACGAGGATGTTATTTACGAAATAGGGCTAACACCCAATCGTATGGATGCGATGAGCCATCTTGGTGTTGCCAGAGATGTATGTGCATACCTGACACATCATGATAAGAAATCAGTAAAAGCCAAAACACCTTTTATCAATACTTTTAAAGCTGATAATAACAGCCTGGCCATTTCAGTAAGCATTGAAAGCAACCGGGCCTGCCAGCGTTATGCCGGGGTTAGCATTAAAGGGGTAAAAATAGCTCCATCGCCGCAATGGATGCAGGATAAATTAAAATCCATCGGCCTTCGTCCGATTAATAATATCGTTGATATTACCAATTATATTTTACATGAAACAGGCCAACCCCTGCACGCTTTTGATGCCGATGCTATAAAAGGAAAAAAAGTAATTGTTAAAACACTTGATGAGGGCGCCCCTTTTGTAACACTGGATGAGAAAGAGCGGAAATTGTCGGAACAGGACCTGATGATATGCAATGAAGAGGAACCGATATGCATAGCCGGTGTTTTTGGTGGATTGTATAGCGGGGTAAAAGATGCTACTGTAAATATTTTTCTGGAAAGCGCCTGGTTTAATCCTGAAATGATACGCAAAACATCTTTCCGGCATAATTTACGCACCGACGCTGCAAGCCGTTTTGAAAAAGGTGTAGACATTTCAAATACTGTTAATGTGTTGAAGCGGGCAGCACTTTTAATAAAAGAAATTGCCGGAGGTGTACTGGCATCTGATATAATTGATGTGTACCCTGACCCAAAGCCCAGAACTGAAGTAGTAGTAAGGTATCATTACCTGAAAAAACTCAGTGGCAAGAATTACCACCAGGATGCCATCAGGAAAATACTGGAAGCGTTGGGCTTTGAAATGATCAAAGAAGGTATCGATGAAATGAGGGTAAAAGTTCCTTACAGCAAGACGGATATTTCTTTGCCGGCGGATATTGTTGAAGAGATCCTGCGTATAGACGGGTATGACAATATTGATATCCCTACATCTATCACCATTTCTCCTTCTATTGATGATTATTCAAAATCAGCTTACAAGGAAAAAATTTCAAACTTTCTCACAGGTGCGGGTTTTCATGAAATCATGACCAATTCCATTACAAACAGTAATTTTTTTTCAGAGGAAGTATTACAGTCTGCAGTAAAGATGGTCAACAGCCTGAGTGCCGATTTAAATATTATGCGCCCTTCCATGTTGGAAACCGGCCTGGAAGCGCTGTCCTATAATCTCAATCGCCGCAACAGCAATCTTTTATTTTTTGAATTCGGGAAAACCTATCGCACTACCGGCACGGGCAAATATGAAGAGCGTGATCATTTGTCTTTATATGCTACTGGTAATATACAGGAAGCTTCCTGGAAGAACAAAACTGTTGTCGCCGATTTCTATTTTATGAAAGGCATCGCTTCCGGCATCCTGGAATTAATGGGTGTTAAAGATCCTGATATGGCAGCTATCGATACCGGTTATTTTGGGTATGGAAGCAAGGCTTCAGTGAACGCTAAACAGATCCTGGAGATTGGAACGGTTTCCCAGAAAGTACTGGAACAATTCGATATCAAACAACCGGTGGCTTTTGCCGATTTTTACTGGGATACCCTGGCAGCTCTGGAACCTTCAAAGAATGTAAGCTTTACCGGATTATCAAGGCAATTGCCTGTAAGAAGGGATCTATCTATCGTGGTTGCCAACACCCTGCCTTATGAAACAATTGAAAAAACCGTTAACAGAATAAAATTGGCCAAACTACAAAGCATGCAGTTGTTCGACGTTTTCGAAAGTGAAAAACTGGGAAATGGCAAAAAATCCATGGCCGTAAGTTTTACTTTTCTGGATAAAGAAAAAACGCTCAACGATAAAGAAATTGATGGGATGATGAACAGCATTATGGCTTCATTTGAAAATGAACTACAGGCTGAAATCAGGAAGTGAGCAACTGGCTGCTTTCAGCCTGCATCTTTCAGCTATCAGCAAAACCGAAATCTGAATTTATTGATTAATGCCTGATTTTGATGAACATATCAAGCGTATCACTGGCAAATTGCAGCTTTTACTTAAAAGGTATGCCTTCCTGAAAAAAGAAAATGATAAGCTTAAAAATGAATTAACCGCAATAAAAGTAAGAGAAAAGGAAAAAGACGAACAATTGAAGTTATTATCATTGCGTATTGATGTACTTAAGGCCACCAAAGGAATAATGAAAGAAGAAGATAAAAAAAGTTTTGAAAAAAAGATAAATCAATACCTGAAAGAAGTTGATAAGTGTATTTCATTCATGAATGAATAATTTATCCCTCAATTAGAAAAACCTATTGTTAGCAGTAAAATCTCAATTTTGCAGGAATTAGTTGCCATAAACATTTTAATAGGAGATAGGAACTACCGTATTAAGATTGACCCTAAGGATGAAGAAACCGTTAGAAAGGCTGTAAAAATTATCCAGGATAAAATTACTGAATTCAAAACACAATTTACCGGCAAAGACATGCAGGATTATATAGCAATGGTTCTTATATGGTTTGCTACAGACAGAGCTGATCCTTCTTCCGGTTCATCTCTGCCTGCTGACCTGCAGTCAAAATTAGATTCCCTGGAAAATTCGCTGGATGCAGTTTTATTGGAGTGAGAAGCTTTCAGCAGTCAGCGGTGTTAAAGTCATTTTGTATAGGAGCTACTTTTAATTTCCGAAGCAGTAAACTTTCAACCCTAACAGATTTTTGAACTTCCTGCGCTGATCTTAAGAATTATGTCTTAAGGCATCCCTTTAAACTTCTTAAGTCAGCCACATTGATAACAATTAACCATTAACCATTAACTTCGCTAACTACCAACTCAAAGAGCAGGTTATAAGCTTAGAGAGAACGTATTACCAGATTATAAACAGTTATAAAAATCATTTCAATGAATTCAACCCTCCTTTATATCTTAACAGGAATAGTAGCCTTGCTTGCAGGAATATTTATAGCGGGAAGATTAATATATGCTAAAGATACCCAAAAGAAACTGGATGAAGCCGAATTACAAGCCCAAAAAATTCTTTCTGACGCTCAAACAAACGCAGAAACCTTAAAAAAAGAAAAATTACTGGAAGTAAAAGAACGATTTGTACAGTTAAAAGCTGAAAGCGATCGTGAAGTTCTTGAAAAAAACCGTAAGGTTAGTGATTCTGAGAATCGGATTAAACAAAAAGAGGTTTCCATAAACCAGAAAGAGCTTGCACTTGACAAGCAAATGAAAGACAATGAAAGCATTAAGGAAAACCTTAACCGCCAGATTGAGGTAGTAAGCGTTAAACGGAACGAATTAGAGAAACATCAGGAAGAACATATCCGCCGGTTGGAGAAAGTAGCCGGGTTAACGGCAGAAGAAGCAAAAACACAGCTGATAGAAAGTTTAAAACAGGAAGCCCATGCCCAGGCCCTTGCTATTCAACAGGAAATTGTGGATGATGCCAGGCAAAAGGCCAATAAAGAAGCCAGAAAAATTGTTATCCAGACAATTCAGCGAACTGCAGCCGAACAGGCTATTGAAAATTCCATAACAGTATTTAATCTGGAAAGTGATGAAATAAAAGGTCAGATCATTGGCCGCGAAGGGCGCAATATACGGGCGCTGGAAGCTGCCACCGGTGTTGATCTGATCGTTGACGATACTCCTGAAGCCATTATTCTTTCTTCATTTGACCCGCTACGGCGTGAAATCGCCCGTTTATCTTTGCAGCGGCTGGTATCAGATGGCCGTATTCATCCGGCCCGCATAGAAGAAATAGTAGAAAAAACCCGCAGGCAGATTGAAGAGCAGATCATGGAGATTGGTGAAAGAACAGTTATTGAGCTGGGTGTGCATGGGTTACATAAAGAGCTGGTAAGGATCGTAGGTAAAATGCGCTTTCGCTCTTCTTATGGTCAGAATTTATTGATGCATA
>CAXSIE010000321.1:0-246 GCA_964237295.1 uncultured Flavihumibacter sp.
CCAGGGTTGCCCAGCCAGTCTATTGGCTTTTCCCTGGCATTCCACGGCATTTTTGGAGCCAGTAATTAAGTTCATCAACATTGCCGAAGATTTCTTCTCCTTTCCCATATAGAGCGATCAGTTTCAGTAGGTGTTCACTTTGAACAGGTTCAAGGTTTTTTTTCTGCGCTTTATAGTTGCTGACCGTGCGGGATGATAGATTGAGTAATTGAGCCAATGTTTTCTCAGGCATTTTGATGGCAGCGG
>CAXSIE010000321.1:256-4915 GCA_964237295.1 uncultured Flavihumibacter sp.
AATCATAAAACACTGATGATTGTATACCCTTCCTGGCAGATAAGACAATTGCAGGAACGCTGTGGATTTCCAGCTTGTTGAATCTTGCCCGAACGGAACCGGAAATTGCATGAGAAGAAGCCATAAAATTATTTTTATGAAGGTAGTGAAAAATTTCTGTTTATCAGATGAATGTTTTCAAGAACATTTAACCGGTTAAAAGGATTAGTGTAAATAAAATGTTCGTTTCATACCACGCTGTTAAGCCATTTAAATACTACTTTTACGCTGCAGAAGTACTTACATACTAATCAATCAAAGGTCAGCAATTCAGTTAGCAGCCTTTCGCTTCTTTATAAAACATAGGTTTTTCGCGGCTTTCCTGTGAAAGATTAAAGTTTGTTCTTGAAATTAAATGAATGTAAAAATTTGGTGCTGTATTTATTTGATTTAAGTTTGATCATTAATAAAAGCTGTAATAATTTCAGATTCAATTTCATTAAATGATTTATTTCTGGACATGGATGCAAGCTTTTTATATCATCCGTTACATTGTTATTGACCACAGCCTCTTTTATAAAGTCAATGTTGTCATCCATACATGCCCGTTCCCAGTAATTGATAAACACACAGAAAAGTTCTTTCAGGTCGTCTTCATCCTGCACATGTATTGGAGTTACCTTTCTTGACATATTTCTTCTGCCATAATATATGCCGCCAACTAATTTAATATCTTTCTTGGCTTTATTAACATCAACAAATAAAACGACATGTTGGTTATGATTTCTAAAAGGTAACATTCTTAATTCTAAATTATTAGAATTTTTGACAATATATTGCCGAATATCTTTAAGTTTTTCATTCAACAGTTTTTCACGTTTGATTATTTTTGGAGACAAGTTACTTCTATCGACCCTGGTTGCACTATAGGAGCAAATGAGCATTAACTTTTTATCCTTTAGATGTTTGCGTAATTAAAATATCGTGTCCGCCTGTAAATGCCAATTGGGCATCTTTTACCGCCTTAAGGCTATTGCCAGCAATAATTATTCGATTGTTGTCAACATAAGCAAAGCCATCTGAACCATCCTCAAATTTTTTGTTATTAACCAGGAAACCCTTTTCAATAATTGTAATTGGAACATTATACTTATTCCATTTTTTAAAATCGGTCAAAACCCCGATGAGAAAAATGTTTTTTGAAAAATCGGTGTCTGTCAGCTCTGCTTCTTTTTTACGAATACAATTATTGCTGATTGTGGCACAATAATCATTAAGGATTGTTTCTAAACCCACGCTCTTATCAGATGAAAGGATAATTGTTTGTCTTCCGATTATAGTCATCACTTTTTTAAGAGAGCAGTCGTAAAGGGGAAGTGTTGATAAGTTCCTTGTCTGGGCAAGAGGAATTAGGGAAAAGAGTAAAAGAAATGAACTCACTATAAACTTCATGATGATGGCTTGAAATATCCGTTCATGTCAGACAGTGAAAATACTTTAAAAAGTTGATTAATCAGTTTGCAGAGGTTGGAAGGCTCCAAACATTACTAATTTAAAAGTGCCAGGCAATACAGATTGAAATTCTTTCTTTAATTCATTAACTTCAACTTAGTCAATGATTAGCTTAAAGTTTTATAAAGTAAATTCAATAATTAAATACAATTTCAAATGTCAGAATACCAAACTCCGAAAGACCGGGCGTATGTTGATAAACTCATTAAATCAGCTCCCAAAGAAGCTGCGGCATTCTTTAACCTCAAACATACTGCAGAACGAAATGATGGTGTTATTCCCATAAAGTACCGGGAACTGATGTCTGTGGCTGTTGCCCTTACAACCCAATGTGCGTATTGTATTGAATCACACATCAAGAATGCAGCTGAAGCAGGCGCTACCCGCGAAGAGATTGCAGAAACCGTGTTCATTGCGGCAGCGCTTCGTGCTGGCGGTGCAGTGGGACACGGCCTGCTCGCTATGCGTCTTTTTGAAGAAGCAGGCAGGGGGGGTTTTGGAGTGGACGCGCTTTCGCCCGGCAAAAATCTTTTATTATCTTCATCTTTGGATTTCAATCGGTCAGGGTTATTAACTGACAGTAGTAAAATACCACATCGCCAAGTATAAATCGTAAGCGGGAATTATACAGACCAATATTTATAACGACAACAACCAATGTTCGACCAGTTTAAAAACAGATTTCCGCTTGACGAAGAACATTGGAATCAATACATCAACTGTTTCAAACGTATACAGGTTCCAGCAAAGACGATTCTTTTGAAAGAGGGTGAAATTTCAAAAAAAATGTTTCTGATTGAAAAGGGATGTATTCGTGTTTGGTTTAACAACAACGGCAAAGACATAACGCTCCAGTTCTTTTTTGAAAATAGCACAGTATCTTCTATTGAAAGCTTTAGAAAAAAATTTCCAAGTCCGGTTGTTATTGAAACGATCGAACCTGCTGTTTTATGGTGGATACACAAAAAAGACGTAGATAAGATAATCGCTGAAATAAGTGAAATTCCTGCATTGCGGGATAAATTTATCAACGCCCTGTTTGAGCGGACATTTGACTATATGAAGCATTTCTTTTCGTTCATAAAAGACACCCCTTCACAACGCTATCTTAATTTGTTAGAAGAAAAACCGCAAATCGTTAAACGGATACCACAACATTATATAGCTTCTTACTTGGGGATTAGTTCCGTTCATCTTAGCCGCATAAAAAATAAGTTGGCAAGAAAAAGCACGTAGCAGGAATTTAATAACAAATGTTATTACCTGCCGGTTTCCTGCTGAATAGCTTTGCTTCATAAAACAGCAGTAATTTACCAAAGAGGCGAAATGCCACAATACACAGAACTTCCGGAACCTGTTGTTCAAAATGTCGACCAGATATTAATCTCTGTCAAGGCAGCAGCCATCAAACATTTTGACAAAGGAAGCGCAAGCGGAAAACATTATGCTGCCCAAAACGATAAGCAAAACGCAACCGTAATCGGTGGGGATGGAGTAGGCGTACTAGAAGACGGTACAAGGGTTTTCGCTTTAGGTGTTAGTGGAATGATAGCTGAAAAAGCAGTAATAGAAAAAAGCGGCATGGTAAAATTGCCCGCAGGCATTGATGACGCTACCGCAGCTGCATTACCCAATGCTGTTGCAGGTTCAGCCATGGCGCTTCGTTTCAGGGCAGGCATGAAACGGGGTGAAACCGTTTTGATAAATGGAGCTACAGGCTTTACCGGTAAAATAGCAGTGCAGGTTGCAAAACATTATGGTGCAAAAAAAATAATTGTTACGGGCAGAAATGTGGAAACACTTCAGGCTTTGTTGGCATCAGGCGCAGACGAAATAATTTCTGTTAATCAGGATGACGAACCTTTTATTTCACAACTTAAAACAATACACGGCCAGACACCGATTGACATTATCATAGATTATTTATGGGGGCACACTGCAGAGTTGATACTTTCATCATTTAAGGGAAATGGTTCCTATACTAATAAAGTACGGTTCGTTTCAATCGGTTCGATAACCAGTGACAAAATTCAATTATCGGCGGAAAATTTAAGAAGTGTTGACCTTCAGTTATCAGGCTCAGGTTTGGGAAGCTGGACAAAAGATGAAATGCAGCAGCTATTTGGTGAGATACTTCCTGAAATGTTTCAACTTGCTGCTGACAATAAACTGATAGTTGACACCGAAAAAGTGAGTCTCACAGATATAGAAAAATTATGGGACATGGAAATACCGGGCGGAAAACGATTAGTGATTACAATGTGACTTATGATCTTTCTTTGCGTTAAAAAACACTTCAACTCGACGCGTCATCTTATACTTAACACTACTACTGATCAAAGAATTTCCATGGCATTGTAAAATACTAATGAGCAGCAACTTCATAATATTTTCATAAAAGTAATGTATAACGATTTGTTCATTTACATCATACCCTTAACCAGTATATCTTTAAGTAATATCGGGCATTAGTGAAGCAAATAATGATTAGTAAGACAATCCTGGTAAAACCTTCTTGTTAGAGATTTACAAACCTTATTTGAATGAATAACTTCAATACAATCCAAAAGCATTTAAGGCTTTTCCCACTACTCATTATTGTTTTTTCAAATCAGCTTATTGCCCAAACGACGCCTCGTGTTAACATCACCGGCTCTGTTGCTGACTCAGTAACTTCAAAATCTGTTGCTCATGCAACTATAGTTGTACTGCAAAAGTTAAATAAGGTTGCTGCTTCTGCGAGTGATTCAGCAGGAAATTTCCAGATCGGCAACATTTCACCCGGAGATTATAAATTTGAATTATCATCTGTTGGGTACCGGTTAAAATCATTACGGCTTAAGATCAGACCAGATCAATTAATGGTGAATCTTGGCAAAATTTATTTAATCGCTGAAACGCAGCAGCTCGAAACGGTTACTGTTACCAGTCAAAAAGCATTGGTCGAGGATAAGGGGGACCGGCTCGTTTATAATGCTGAAAAAGATATTTCAAACGCCGGAGGTACGGCCGCGGATGTGCTTCGAAAAGTGCCCACATTGAATGTTGACTTAAACGGCAATGTGCAGATGCGGGGTAACAGTAATATCAAAGTGCTTGTCAATGGCAAACCCTCCACTATGATGGCAAGAAATCTTGCTGATGCCTTGAGGCAGATGCCCGCCCAGA
>CAXSIE010000321.1:4925-6569 GCA_964237295.1 uncultured Flavihumibacter sp.
CATTAAATCCGTAGAAGTTATTACCAGTCCCGGGGCCAAATACGATGCAGAAGGCGCGGCCGGTATTATTAATATCATCACAAAAAAAGGGTTCGAAGGTTTTAATGGCTCCGTTAACGCAACAGAAGGAAACAGGAGTCAGGGTCTTGGAACTTCATTAAACCTGAAAAGGAAAAAGATCGGCTTTTCACTTACCGGTAACGGCTATACGAACCGCAATATCAATGAAAGTTATTCTCTTCGCAATACGCTGGTCAATGGCATGCCCGCTAATATATTGCACCAGAATACCAGCGCCGATAACAACAGGGTTGGCGGATATGGGGAGATGGGTGTTGATTATGATCCCGATTCCAGTAATCACATAAATTTAGCCGCGGATGTTTGGGGAAGTAACGGTCCTTACGATAACACGCAATACAATCTGTTGACTGATCCGCAGGGAACGAAGCTACAGGCGTTTCGCAATGAAAGTAATTTTAAAAATCCCTATGGCAACGGGCAGTTGAACCTGGGCTATACCAGGACTTTCAAAAAAAGCGACCGGGAATTTTCTTTTCTCACCCAGTTCAGCCGGATGCCGGATAATTACTTTTACAACACGGCACGGTATACCGATGATGTATTATTCTTCCGGGATAAGAGCACCAATTACAGCCGCAATAAAGAGTATACGCTGCAAACGGATTATATACATCCTTTTTCAATCAAAAGGAACAAGGATACTACTGATATAAAAATAGAAGTGGGCCTTAAAGGTATCATCAGGGATATAGGCAGTGAATTCCGGGTCGGGCAGTCCTTAGATGGTCAAAGCGACTTCATACCCGATCCCTCTCAATCAAACGACTTTAACTATACGCAAAAAGTGTATTCGGGATACACTTCTGTCCGGGTCAGTAACAAGCACAAATGGAACCTCAATGCGGGGGCGCGGCTGGAACACACAGAAATCAAAGGCAATTTTTTAACTACCGGCACAAGCATCAACAATCAATACAACAACCTAATACCCAGTATTACCCTTTCCAAAGGTGTCAAATCACACTCATTCAAAATAAGCTATACGCAACGTATCACCAGGCCCCTGATCTGGTACCTTAACCCCTGGATAAACAAAAGTGACCCGAAGAACCTGCAGACAGGTACACCTACCTTGAATCCCGAACTCAACCATGCTATAGAACTTGGGCATAGCCTTAGTACCGATAAAGGATTGTCCATCAACACGGCTGTGTATATGCGTCTTACCAATAACGCGCTTGAATACCTGTCAATAGTAGATTCCTCAGGTGTTTCGCTCAGTAAACCGGAGAACATAGCACAGCGTAAAGCACTTGGATTGAACATTAATGTTTCATCTAAATTGAATAAAAACTGGAATATCAATGGGGGAGGTGACCTGCGTTATGTTAATCTGAAAAGTACGGCACTGAAGCAGGAAAATAATGGATGGACCTGGAACCTTAATGTTAACAGCAGTTATACCCTGGGTAAAAATTATTCTCTTCAGGCTTTTGCTTACCTGAACTCGGGCTGGATCAGCCTGCAACAAACAGGAAAATCAATTTCTTACTGGTATGGCCTTTC
Source organism: uncultured Flavihumibacter sp. (assembly GCA_964237295.1). Classification (GTDB taxonomy): domain Bacteria; phylum Bacteroidota; class Bacteroidia; order Chitinophagales; family Chitinophagaceae; genus JADCRZ01. The sequence goes on from CAXSIE010000321.1 coordinate 6,516, forward strand.
TGGAAAGCGACAGTTCTGGAATAAAAAAGGAAGTCTTACACTTAATGCTGACAA
>CAXSIE010000322.1:0-4212 GCA_964237295.1 uncultured Flavihumibacter sp.
ATACTTTAACGGCAATCAGTTTTTTTTCCTCCGGCGTCAGGCCGGTTGGCACATGAAATTTATCGAGAATCAGGAGTTCAATATCCGCTAACGATTTGGGGAAACTGCCGGGTGCGTAAATGGATGGCTGCCCTATCCGCGTCATCATGATACGCGAACATTCTACCAGGTTGTCGTGCACACCCCCGGGATTGTCTTTTCCCGTTACAGGATCGCGGAAAGGGATGCGTTTCATGGTGTCGGTTACATGGCGATAAAAGCCCGGAAAAAGTCGGAAGCCATGTTCTCCTGGCAAAGGTTTTTTTCCTTCTATCGGTGATTGTTCGATGGACACTGACCGTGCCTTGCCACCGGGCAGCTTTGGCTGTTTTTCAAAAACAGTTACTTCAAAGCCCCTTTCAATTAATTCATGTGCAGCGCTCATTCCGGCTACACCTCCGCCTAAAACAATAACATGCTTAGCCATTATTTTAAATAGTTGGTTTCAGATCTAAATGATTTCAGGGAGGATCACCGGTATGTTTCTATAAGGTAAAGAAGGAGGGATGGGAGAATATTCCTGAAAATAATTGTCAATGTTAAACCGGCTGGAATGCTTTTTTATTCATAAAAATGGAATATAATATAACGGCTTTCAACAGATATTATCTAAAAGAATCATTTTAAAACTACTTAATAAATTAGTTTTTCCTGGTATTTTTCCCAATTATTTTTTAATCTTTTGCTTGCTTATCATAAAAGGAATAAGCAGTCTTGATCAGGTTAACGACATCCAGGTACATGTCTATTACTATCAGCTATCAGCAGATCACAACCTGATAAGCTTTCCTCCTGATAGCTGATAGCTTAATACCAGACAATTTACGTGTGACACGACACTAGCGCTTAATTTAGTTGAATGATACCGTTCCGGATAGAAAACAACACCAGCCCTATCCTGCTTCTGGCATTGAGCTTTTCAAAAAGTGCATCCCGGTAACCATCGATGGTACGGGGACTTAAACACATCTGCGTAGCAATTTCTTTATACGTCATTTCGGTGCTGGCAAGCTTTAAAAATTCTATCTCCCTTTCACTCAGGCTAAGCACTAATTTGTTGGTGCCTAAATCGTCATCCATTTGATCAATGCTATGCACCAGTCTGCCGGTTACCTTGTCAGTATAATGAAAGCCTGTTTTCATGACGGCTTCAATGGCTGTTTTCAACTCCATGGGGTTGGCATCTTTCATGATATAGCCTCTTGCTCCGTTTTTAATCATACGGATCACTGAAGTTTCATTGTTTAACATGCTTAAAGCCAGCACACGGACAGAAGGGTAATTTTTGGTGACCCAAAGAGTAGCCTCATAGCCATCCATTTCCGGCATTTGAATATCCATGAGTACAACGTCAGGCAGGTTTTCCCGATCAAGTTTTTTTACCAGGTCTATCCCGTTGTCGCACTCACAAAATATTTCATAACCCAGTGCGTTTAACAGGCCGGCCAGGCCCTGCCGTAAAAGCGCGTGATCGTCTACCAGCGCAAGCTTTGTTTTATTGGTCATAATGGGGAGTTTTAAACGGAATTATTAATTTAATGTGCACAGAACCATCCTTCCCGGACACAAGCTGCAGCTTTCCATCTATCACTTTCACCCGCTCCTGTAAGTTAAGTCTTCGTTGCCCTGAAATGCCCGCTGCAGCAGGACCGGGTTCATCCAACCGGATAGGAGCGCCGGTGTAGCGCATTAAAAAAGTTACCCTATTTTGCGTATAGTCAATTTTGATGGTAAAGCCTTCCTTTAATTGCTTCTTTGTCGACTTCAATATTTCCTGGAGCATTCGAAAAACAATCAGTTCAGTGCCCATAGAAAGCGGGCCCGGTTCTCCTTTCACTTTAACCGGTTTGCTGTTTGCAACGATGCCGGTTCGTTCCAGTTCATGCCGTATGGATTCAACAAAGTTGCCATCCTCTATCAATTCGGTTTCCGGAGAAAAGTACCGGCACATATCGCGCAGGTCATGGATCGCTTTTCCGACCAGGTTGCCCGGCTCCATGGTTGTTTCCGGTGACCACATGTTTCCGGTAGACAATAAGCCTAACTGAACCCGAACCAGGCTCAGTATCTGCCCGGTACCCTGATATACATCCTGAACGACATGCTTTAAATAGTGTTCCCTGATTTCGTACCGTGCCCAAAGCACTTCGTGCTCGTATTGTAATTTTTTATAGCGATTCTGATCATCCATAGATGCAATACTACTTTTTCATAATGGACGGAAAAACGTGAAAAACACCTTTTATTCAGCATTGCCGGAATTTACGCTTTAACTGCTGCCGCAATGTATGCCTGCTGATGTGGGCATTCGCCCATGCTTATGAGCCGGGGTTTTTTCTGAAGTGATCCAACTGCCCTTGTGCCGTACTTAAATCACTTTTACACCTGTCTAATTCGCTTTCCAGCGTGCCAATCTTTTCTACATTGCCACCGGCATTGATCATTGACTTTTTCACCTGCTGCAGCTCCAGGAATGTTTCTACTATTACCTTGTCCATCCGGCTGTATAAACTGCTGTCTTTTTGTTGCAGGTTGAGCAGTTCCGTCATTTTTTCCGTTAACTGCATGTCGAGTAAATTAACATTTGCTCCGCTTTTGCCCATGGAGTCCAGGTATATTTTAGCTTCCTGTACACGGCTTACAAATTTCTGCTGATACTGCTCCTCGGACTGCTGAATACTGATTTCGTCCTGTAACATGCTGTTTAATTTGCCGGGCATCCTGAAATTAAAATACACAGCTGCTACTACCAGGCCGGTAGTAATTAAAAATAGGAAAAGAAACTGTAAAAATGCCTGATTTCTGTTTTTTGCATTTAGTACTTGTTGCATAATAGTTGGTTTGATAATGTTTACTGAAATTTATTTTTTAATCGGCCAGAAAGCTTTTCCGGGTTTTTACCGGTACTTCCGGTTCAAAGTTCACCACCTTTTCTTTCACAAAGATTCCTGCATCCCTGCGTTTGCCGATGTATTCCAGCTTAGCCAGATTCGAAAAAAGCGTTATCATCATCCTGGCAAATAACATAGCTTTTTTGAAGCTGTTATTGAGCTCAAGATGATTATACTGGTGGTTTGCCACATCGGTCATGCAGCTTTCCATTTCGCACCATTCCGTACAATAATTGATGAGTTCTTCTTTACCGCTTCCGATATAAGCATCCAGTGTGTTTTTGCATAACCGGGCCAGGGATGAAATTTTGCTGACGATATATACGGGAGGCTGGTACAAGCCGAGCATTTTAATATCGGCAAGATGTGACGCTGTAAAAAGGGTGATGTGATCGCATAATTTCTGAATAATAACAGCCATCTCATTGTTCTGATTTTTCTGCAGGATCTTCCGGATGATCTGAAGGGAATAATTTTCCAGCTTGCCATAAAACTGTTCCATATCGGCATGGATTTCAAGCAGATCATAATGACTGCTTACTGAAGTACAGGGTGGTATGTATTCTTCTTCCAGCACGGCTTTGTATTCTTCTATTTTTATTTTTCCTACAGGCAACTGGAACAGTCCGATGGGATTTATGGCGCTGTCCTGTACGGGCAGCAGGCTCAGTGCAAATGCCTCTTTCGTATAAGGGAAACGGGCAGGCAGTTCAGCCGGGTCGGCAGCACCAAACGGTACACGCTGAAAAGGCTGAACGGAAAGCACAACGTAATAATAAGTTGCTTTTCCTTTTAATTCATGAAAGGGAACGGAGAGGTTCAAAAGGGGAGTGGCCAGGTTGTTTCCAAACAGGGCGGTATCTTCTTTAAATTCAAAGTAGTACCCGCCGCGGGTAACGGCCCTGCATTGCTGTATGCGGAGCTGAAGCTGCTGCTGGTTGTCGGTGCTTAAGAACAGCTTTACAGATGCGGAGCTCTGCTGTAAACAGGGTAGCAGCCCGTAATTGTTGTCGTGTAACAGGCTTGCGGCGCTCTGTGCCGATAAGTAACGGTTTGCATTGTCCTGTGCCAGAAAATTAGATTGGTTGATCTTCATTCCGTCGGTCCAGTTAACTGGTAAATACTGCTGTGTGTGCATAAAAAGAAGATATTAATTCAGGGATCTGCTGCAGATGATGACATCGTTTTCCCTGATGTGGTTGTTATAAATAGTTTGCTCGGTATCTATATATTGGGTAAAAATCGAATACCATTTGGGTTTCCTGTAGAACGTCCAGGCATG
>CAXSIE010000322.1:4222-6567 GCA_964237295.1 uncultured Flavihumibacter sp.
CCGGAACAGATCGTTCGCGGCCTCGTCGACGGGCTCGCCGGAACCGTCGGCAAAATGGATCCTGCCGTTGGGATGTCGCTCATTGTAATCATTGATGAAGTAATAGAACAACTGGCTGAACTCCATATCGGTGGGCGCTTTGGCGCGGAAGTTAGTCAGGTGTGCATCTCCTGCCTGCTTTTCAAACTCGAAACTGATCACCAGTAAATTCTTCAGCTTGTCTTCGTCAGGCTCCTCTATTTCTTCATGTAAAGGGTACATCCATTGTTTTCGTATTTTAAGGGGGATGCAGGCAGCTTTCTGAAACGTATGATAAAAGAAAAACGGGATGATGAAAAAGCAAATGCTGCCTGCCATCATGTATTCAAGCCCGTTATGGTTAAAGAAGCGGTAAATGGTCAGAAATACAATGCTGCCGAATAAACCTACCACCAGACTGAATACCAGTTCCGGCAGAAAAGATTTTGTATCGCCGCTCCACTGTAAATTCCGGTGCATCAAATAAACATGCAGGCTTCCAAAAAGCAGGAAGTATGCCTGGTAAAAAATAAAGAAAGAAAGTGGCCTGGTTAAAACAACCGGATGGGTGGTAACAGCAATCAACACAAAAAATAACAGGCATGCCAGTAAATACAAAAGTGTGGATTTCCGGTAAGGCTTAAAACTACCCCGCACTTTAACGACGAACTGCACCCACAAGGCTGTAAGGCTGATGACACCGCCGCCGAGGAGCACAAAAATTTTGCTCATATCACTTGATAGTACTTTTTCCATAACGAAGATTTCAAATAGTTATTAAATTTATTGTTTGCTGTCATTGATGTTATTGTATCCATCGATAACCTATAGAACACTTGAATAACCCAGCACCACTCCTTTTTCCGATTGCATCTGCATGCCTTTCTCTACTTCCGGCACTTCTATGTTTGTGATTGTGCCGGCTTCGGCCGGAACAAAAAAACCGTAGAACGTTTCTAAAAATTCCATATACTTCCCACCCTCCAGGTAATCCGCTACCTGTGAATGCTGCAAGGGTCCGATAGTAAACTGCAACACCGGGTAATCTTCCATAAACCGCTCCCCGCATGCCATATCGGCGCCTAATTGCCGGCTGCCTAATGACTGTGATAACAACGATTGGGTACCGGTGGCGCCTGCAGTTACTTTATTCACCCGTACCGTTTCCTGTAACAGTTCTTCCAGGCATGCTGCAGTTAAGGAAAGGTTGCCTGCAATCCGGTGAACATAAGGCAGCAACAAAATCAAAGACACAACCAACGGGGCAGGAATGGAAGAAGGGATACCCCAGAACTGCATAAAAAAATCATTAAGTATCCCTGATTGCAAGCCTTCCAGTAACCTGCTCTCTTCCATTTCAAGCTGTAGCCTTTGCCAGAAGAAATCATTTTCAAAAGGCAGGAACAAACGGCGGGCATCCGCTTCTTTCTGTTTGTTCTGCTTGTAATCAAGCGCCATATCGGCCGCCGTAATGGTTGAAGGCTGCACGGATGCCGGTTGAAAGAACATTCCTTCCGGTAAGTGATCATAGACTCCGCTGCGTGACAGGTGCAACTGGAGCAGGGATAACTTGCGGGCATCCTCCTTTATGTCTGTACTCACCACATCTTTATTATATTCCCGGTAAAACAAGCTGTCGCAACTTACCAGGAAGTCGTCTGAGCTTATTCCTTTTTCTAGCGCCAGCGCCAGCAGCGCCTCCGCTTTGGCATCGCAGGTAGTTTTGCCTATTTCTCTTTGCAGTTGCTGTATGGTAGGGTTACTGTTCATAACGGTTATTTATGCAGCGCTGTTGATGAATACACGGTATGGCAATAAGGCGGCTGATCTTTCTTCTATCAGCAGTTTCAGGTTGGCTTCCCAGAAAGACAGCTCATCATTTTCCTGCATATGGTTGTACACCGGTTTATCTATCTCCACCAGCACATCGAGTGTACGGGCAAACCCCTGCCGCTGACCGGGGCAGATCAAGACGCCTTTTTGTACCCGGATGCTTTTTGCGCGTTCGCCCAGTTGATAATGGCAGAAAGCTTTGATGTCTTCCTGTGTAACCAACCGCTCCTTTGATAATAAAGCGCTTTTATAGGCAAGCGTACTATCGGATGTGCCGAGCTTATTGCGTCCGCCCTGCGTGGCAGTAACCAGTAATGCCATATTGTTTGCGACAGTACTTCCTTTATATAACTGAAGGCTGGTGCCTGCTTTCATGTTGTTGGCTTCTTTTCCGTTTGTGCTGCGGTAGCGGATAAAGAGGTTGTGCGATGAGCTTTCGGGCTGATGGCGTATGACCAGGTAAGGCGTTTGCTCCTGGTGCAACCGGCGGGAGA
>CAXSIE010000323.1:0-2429 GCA_964237295.1 uncultured Flavihumibacter sp.
TTTAAAAAAGCGGCCGGCGCTATTGGTGAATACAACGGGAAATTTATGGTTAATCAAAAAGTGTTGAGAGGAGCTTCTGAAGTAACGCCGGCAGGTCATAGCCGAATCACTTACAGGAATTTTTTTCATCCGCCGCTTAGATGGCAATATACAGGTATTAGGTTAGCCGAATAAATGAATCCATATGAATACATTCTTTGAAGATGTTTTAACAGGTCTTTCATTGTCTATGAAACATCTAAGTTCTAAATATTTTTATGATAAGGAAGGAGACAGGCTATTTGAGGAAATCATGAAATGTCCGGAGTATTACCTCACAAATTGTGAGTTGGAAATTTTATCAAAGCAGAGCGGGTTTATTATCGATAGCATCTCCTCCTTTCATAAAGACTTTGATATAATAGAACTTGGAGCGGGTAATGCATTAAAATCGCGTTTTTTTTTAAAAGAATTATTACACCGAAAGATATCGTTTACTTATTTCCCCATAGATATTTCAGGGAATATAATTCAATTGCTTGAGCAGGAACTGCCCCAGGCGCTTCCGGGTATAAGCATGCATGCCTTATGCGGCGAATATCTGGATATGTTACAAAAAGCAAGTGCGTTCACAAAGAGAAATAAACTGGTATTGTTTCTTGGATCTAATATTGGCAACTTTTCAAAGAGTGAAGCGGAGCAATTTTTTGTGGAAATAAGAGAGCACCTTGCTCCGGGCGATATGTTGCTGACTGGTTTTGACCTGGCAAAAGATCCACGTACAATCCTTGCTGCCTATAATGATAAAGCAGGCATTACCAAACAATTTAATATCAACCTGCTGCACAGGATAAACACGGAACTGGAAGCTGATTTCAAACCTTCGCAATTTGATCATTACCCGGTATATGACCCGCAGACCGGTGCATGCAAGAGTTATCTTGTTAGCATGCAGGATCAGGTAGTATGTATTGGTGAAGCTGATTTTATCTTTTTTAAAGAAGGCGAACCTGTATTAACGGAAATATCTCAGAAATACAGAATTGACGAGGTGGAGTTCCTTGCTGATCAATGTAGATATAAACTGCTGCATCATTTTTTTGATTCAAAGAACTGGTTTACGGATAGTTTGTGGATGTATCAGGGTTAGCTGCTTACAATATTTGAACCGATAGAGTAGAGGCCAGAGAGAAGGAAGAGGTTACACAGAGGAAGTTCTCTGTGTAACCTCTTCCTTCTCTCTGGCCTTTTCTCTGCGGTTATACTAATAGTTGGTAGCTGTTAACAATTAATTTATCTAAAAAATGTATTTGAGAAGGTTACCTTTCTTATCTTTGCGTATAAATAACACATTAGGGATATAATTTCAGATTGATCATGTGTAATGGGTTCCCTAAAAACTAAGACATTACGTTTTTTTCATATGGCAAGCAATCGTTGAGGCCCTCTGTTTCTACAGAGGGCCTGTTTTTTATTGAAATCACAAATTATTTTAGGAGATTTCTATTAAATCATTTCCGGGATAACCTTTAAAGTGCTGAAACCATCGGTGCCTTTTGTAATTTCAACCTGGGTATAGATTTCTTCCTTAAGCCGCTCTACATGCGAGATGATGCCAATAGTTTTTCCGCCGATTTGCAAACCCCTTAATGCGCTCAATGCAACTTCAAGTGTATCAGCGTCTAATGTACCGAATCCTTCATCTATAAAAAGGGAATCGATGGTGGTGAGTTTTGAAGTCATTTCAGAAAGTCCAAGCGCCAGGGCAAGGCTCACCAGGAAACTTTCCCCTCCCGAGAGGGTATTGATCTCCCGTTCATTATCAGCCTGGTATTGATCAATAATCAGCAGGCGAAGTCCCTGCTCAACCATATTGCGCTTTAAAAGGTAACGGTCGTTTAGTAATTGAAGATGATGGTTAGATATTACAATAAGCCTGTCAAGGGTAAGGCCCTGGGCAAACTGGTTAAATTTTTTACCATCCGCCGAGCCGATCAGTTCTGATAACGCCGCCCACTTTTCATGGATTTTTTCCTGGGTCCTGATTTTTGCTTTTATTGACTGTAAGCGGTGTTGTTTTTCATCATCTTCGGTCAACATGCGTCGAAGCTCGCCAAATTCCTGATTTTTTTGCTGTAATATTTCGTTAGCACTCTTAATATTTTCAGCTATGTTTTCTTCTTCCTCATTTGTTATTTCAAGAGACCGTTCTTTTTCCAATAGCTTTTGACATGATTCATACCTGTCAACTGCCCGCATAAGATCATTGTTTAACGACTTAAATAAGTTTTCCAGTGTTCTTCTATCGTGATTATTAAGTAAACTGTTTCGGATTATTTCAAAATCGGCTTCCCAGCCTAACTCAACAAGTGCTGCCAGTAGTGTATCCGTCAGGTTTTGAACATCATCGTGTAACTCCTGCAGCTTTTGTTCTGCATTTTTTATTTCAC
>CAXSIE010000323.1:2442-6561 GCA_964237295.1 uncultured Flavihumibacter sp.
TGATTTATCAGTTTGCTGGCGAAGTAAATTAAGCGAATCACTGGTTTGTTTTACTTTTTCACTTTCAGCTCTTTCACTTTCAATGAGTGCCTTATGCGCAGCTTCAGGTGAAGCAAAGCCGGCATGAGCAATGGTAATTTCAGACTGGTATTGCTCGATAAGAATTGTTTTGCCTTCCACATCTTTTTGAAGCTGTATCAAATCATTTTTAATTCCTGCTGATTGTTCCTTCAAAGATGCAATACCCAGCTCAAGTGCCGGTATTGAACCCTGAAGCAGGGAGCGCTGATGAATTTTATCCTGGTATTCTTTAGCATAAGTTTTAAGCGTATCAATTATTTCAGAAAAACTGCTGTTGCCAAACGCAGGTTCAAAATCTTTTAACACCTCATTCAACAATGTTACCTGTGCATCCTTCTCTTCCTGAAAGCTCTTTAATTGTTTAACTGTTGAATCTTTTTGTTCTTCAAGATCGGCAATGCTTACAGTTAAACTTTTAATAAGCTGTGTTGATGAAGCCATCTTTAAGGAAAGTTCCGCCTGCACCTGCGGCTGAGACCTTTGAGTTCCCATCAATTCATTAAAAATTGCTTCAAAATTTACGGGCAATGTTTCTGGAGAGCTTGTATTAAAATTATTAAATTCTTCAAGACCATTCAGCATTCTCTCATAATTTTTCCTGAGTTGGGTATTAGTGTCAAGTAGCAGTTTAGTATTCTTCAGCAGATTCCGGATATTGTTAATTTTTGTTTGCACATCAGTAATGGCAAGCGTTTGGTTGGGATGCTCAACAGAACCACAAAGCGGGCATGGTTCTCCTTCGTGCAACCTTGACAAGTGCTCCGCGAGAAATTGATGGCGAGAAAGTTCATCCCGTTGTTCGCTGGAAAGAAGTTCTGCATTTTCAATGGCTGTATTGTTTTGTTCTGAATGAACCAGCAACTGGCCTTTCAGCCTGTTAAGCCGCTTAGTGGTTTGTGCATGTAGTTGTTGCAGTGATCTTTGATCATTTTCAGCCTGTACTATATCCTGTTCCGCTTCGGCAATTTGTTTTCGGGCGCCTGATATCTGTCTGTCAATTTTAGAGAGTGCAGCCTGATGAGCGTTTATATCATCTTTACTTCTTTGTAACTGGTTTACTAATAAACTTGCTTTTGTATAACTGTTGCCAGCTTCAGCATATTTGTAATGCTTATCTATCCATGTTTCAAGTGCTACCAGGAGTTCTTTCTCCCTTGCTATTGTTTTTTCGTTATGGATGATCTTTTGAGCACATACCGCTTGTTCATTGGTTTTGACATCTGACTGTGCATTTAATTTCTTCAGCTGCCTTTTTTCTTCATTAAGATCAGCCTGCCTTGTTATAGCCTTGAGTAAAACCGGCAGTTTTTCTTCCCTCATATCCACAGCTGCTTTTAATGATGCCGTAGCATGCGAAAGCACCATTTCAGCCTGGTTAACTTTTAAGGTTATAGCGGATACTTTCTCATTCAGTTTTGCTATATTATCCCGCTGATGAACACTTTCCTGTTGCTTGCTTAGATATTGTTCCCATTTAACTTCCAGGTGTGCTATTTTTTGATGTGTTTCCCAACGTTGAAGGTTTGGTTTTTCTTCTTCCAGTCTTGCCTTGGCCCGGTATAGCTCCGATTCAGCCAGGTGATATCCATTTGTAAGGGTCTTTACTGTTTGAAGCCAGTTGAACTTTATCCTCAATTCCGCCAATTCTTGCTGAACCTGTTGTTCTTCTTCTTTCAATAAATTCATTTTGCCGCCATATACCACTCTTTCCTCATCTGAAAGCAATACCACATTATTAATAGAAGCCCTGAGCATAGTCAGTGCCTGCTCTTCCTTTTTTTTACGTTCGAAAGCTCTTTTTGAAAGTTTGGTATATAGTGAAGTGTCCGAAATTTTTTCGAGCATTTCGCCACGTTCCCCTTCTTTAGCATCAAGAAAAGCTTTAAAGGCTCCCTGTGCCAGCAGAACGGATTTAAGAAACTGGTCGTATTCGAGCTTGATCAGTTCTTTTACTTTATCCTGTGCCTCCCGTTTTTTTTGTGTCAGTATCTTTCCATCGGGGTAACTGCTTACTTCCATAATGGATTGCTGTAAAGCGCCGTCATGTTTACTTCTTGCCCGGCGCACTTTCCATTCACTTTTAAAACAGCCTTCTGAAGTTTGAAAAACCACTTCGGCCCAGGCTTCGCCTGCGCCATAGCTTATAATGTCTTCATCTGTGGCTGAACGGCGCGTTTTACCATATAGCGCAAGCGTAATGGCATCCAGTAAAGTAGTCTTTCCTGCTCCGGTGGGTCCGGTTATCGCAAAAATACCGCAATCTTTTAATGCGCCGGCAGTAAAATCTATCTTAAAGTTAACACGAAGTGAATTAAGATTACGGCCGGCTATCGATAGAATCTTCATGATCTTTAATAATTTAAGATGCGTGAAATGCTATCAGCCGTCAGCCTTCAGCTTTCAGCCAAAACCATTTTAAATACATCCTCATTCATCTTCCTGGGATAATAGTTCGGCAAAAGCACCGATGAGTAATTCCCGGCTATCCAGAATATTGTTAGCATCGAGTAAACGTTCAAAAACATCAGTAGGTTGAAGGTCTTCCAATGCCTCGGTAAGTTTTGTTTCCGGCTCATCCGAAGGTTGCTCTGTAGCTCTTGTTTGCCGGAAGTCTATGATCCGGACCGTTTCTTTAATTTCTTCAGCCAGCTTGCGTACTTTTTCAGCAATAATTACCGGACTTTCATCACTTTTTATGCGCAGTTCCGTCCAGGTAACTAACTGGCCGGGTGTAAGCACAAAAGCTTTTATTTTCTCAGCAACCTCAGCCCATGATCCTTCCACTCTTTTCAACTGCCGCAGTACGGGAATTTCCAGGCTTGTAATATGGTGATCTACGCCCTTATTTAATTCCAGTAAAACAACCTGGTGTTTATAATCTCTTTCAGAAAATGAAAGCGGTATGGGTGAGCCGCAATAGCGTATATGGTTCCGTCCGGCAACCATTTGGGGCCGGTGTAAATGGCCTAATGCGATATAATCAAAAGATTCCGGGAATTCAGCAGCGCTGATTTGCCCGAGTGTACCGATATGGATCATTCGTTCCGAGTCGGGTGAAGCTTCGCAACCATGAGCAAACAAATGCCCGGTAGCAATTACGGGAATACCCTTGTCTTTATAATGACTTACGGTTTCGGAGGCTTTAAGATAATGTGCCGCAATGCCAAGCCGTATCCGGTCTTCTCTTCCCGCCATAGTTTCTTTATCCTGGTTGCGAAGGATATCCTGATCGCGAAGAAAAGGCACCGGCACTATAATAACAGCGGGTTCATCAACACCTTCGGGCAAGGCAATGTAAGCCGGGCCTCCTTCTTCAGGCATGGCGCCCACCACATGAATATGAAGCACCTTCAGCAATTCTTTAGGTGCATTCAGACGTTCAGGAGAATCGTGGTTACCACCTGTAACTACTACATCTTTACAAATACCCTGAGCATATAATTTTGCAAGAAAAGAATAATATTGTTGCTGGGCATAGGAAGGCGGATGGGCCGAATCGAAAATGTCCCCGGCAATCACCAGGATTTCAGCTTTATATATTTCAATGTTTTGCAGCAACCACCCAAGAAAATGCTCATGTTCCTCCCGCCTGTCCATATTGTCTTTGAATCGCTGGCCGAGATGCCAGTCAGCAGTATGTATTAATCGCATGGTTGTAATTTATGAATTTCAAAGCAAATGGAGGAATCGCATTGTTTGCAATTCAAATATTTACAAAATATTAAATTAAAAGCGATGTTGTTGACTCAAGTTGAATGGCTGAATTTTAATGGTGTTTTTTTTAACGCAGAGAAACAGCCGAAGGAGGAAATACAGAGAACACGGAGGAAGCCCTCTGCGCCCTTTGCGTTTCCTCCTCAGGCTGTTCTCTGTGTTAGAAAAAAACTTAATCTTCCACTATCAAAATTTTTACTTCATGCGGTGCTATTTCGTCTCCACCAAAATAGGGGAACAGTTTATAACGGCTTCCATTATAATCGGCACAATAACGCGGAATTGAATCAGTAACATTGTCGGCTTTAAAATAGTAATAGTTGT
>CAXSIE010000324.1:0-3928 GCA_964237295.1 uncultured Flavihumibacter sp.
TCACTCTCACACCTCACACCTCATACCCCATACCTCACACCCCATATCTATTTCTTCGTCACGCTTCCTGCGCCGCTTACATGCTGGCTTACATTAGTCGCGTTGCCTTTATACGAAACCGCACCGGCGCCGCTTACATGCGCATTGAGCTTTACACTGGCATATACTTCGGCATCACCCGCACCGGATATAACTACCTTGGTATTTTCAGAAAGCAGGTCGTAACAATGCGCATTGGCTGCGCCGCTTAACTCCAGGTCAAAGTCTTTGGTTTCGCCTTTCAGGTTAACAGTGCCGCTGCCTGATATTTCTACATCCAGAGCTGGTGCGTCTACTTCCATTTTTATGTCACCTGCGCCACTTACGTGCATTTTCATGTTTTCACCATTATCAATTTTTCCCTGCCCGATGATATCGCAAGCTCCGGAAACATTGAGGCTTTTAAAAAGGGGCGCTGTTATATAAACACGCATATCACCGGTTGGATCCAGGTTATAACCATCCCGGGTTTTTATGATAAGCTTTTCACCCTCCTGTTTAATTTCTATGTATTCAATAAGGTTTTCGTCTGCTTCAATCTGTACTTTTTTAGTAGCACCCTGAGAAACGTTTACTTTCATAGCACCCCGCACATCTACACTGCTGAAAGATGATACCACGCGTTCTTCTGTTTCAATGTTACTGTTTCCCTGTATGCGTTTGCCACCTCCAAAACGACAGGAAGCAAGCATTAATACAGCTATTAACATCATTAAGAAAATTTTTTTCATATTAAGGGTTTGTAACAAAATTTGACAAAATAATAGCATAATCCAAATAATAATTACAAGTGGTAAAGCGGATATTGTTACGTTAACTATAATTTGATTGTTTATACCTGACCGCTGACAGTAAATATGTCAATTCAAAATTAACAGTACAGTTACAAATAAAATTATCCTCAAAATCCCAGAATCCCTTAATCCTGATCTATTTTCGCAGTTAACCGGAGAAACTAATATGCAAATTAAGATCAATTGGTGGGAGGTAATTTTCTATTCATTTTCACTGGTGACAGCTGTTCAGTTGTTTTATTATTTATTTTTTTTTCGAAGACTGGCATTTTTTGTTCCCAAACAAAAAGAAAAATCACAACAGCATCCGCTAAGCGTAATAATTTGTGCCCGGGATGAAGCGGCAAACCTGGCAAAAAACCTTCCGGGAGTTCTTGTACAAACTTACCCCACTACCCATGAAGTGATCGTGGTAAATCATAACAGCCAGGATGAAACACCTTATTTTCTGGAAGGATTGAAAAAAACTTTTAAAAACCTTCAGATAATTAACCTGACGCAGGAAGCCAAAGGCATTCCCGGAAAAAAATATCCTTTATCCATTGGTATTAAGGAAGCTAAGCATGAAATATTGCTGCTCACTGATGCCGATTGTGTTCCTGCTTCTGAATTCTGGATACAAAAAATGCAGGACGCTTATGAAGATGGAATTGAAATTGTACTGGGTTATGGAGCTTATTATAAGAAACCGGGACTATTGAATAAGCTGATCCGTTTCGACACCTTTCATTCAGCGCTTCAATACCTGTCTTACGCTATTACAGGAATTCCCTATATGGGTGTTGGAAGGAACCTGTCTTATAAAAAGGCGCTTTTCTTTAAGCATAAAGGTTTTTCATCTATCAATCATGTGGTCAGCGGAGATGATGACCTGTTTATAAGCCTGGTTGCCAATAAAAAAAATACTACCGTTGTTATAGACGAGGAGGCTGTTACCTTGTCGGAACCACGCAAAAAATTCAGCGGCTGGATCCGTCAGAAAAACAGGCATTACACTACCGGTAAATTTTATAAGCCGGTTCATAAGTTCTTTTTAGGACTGTATTCTTTCACCCATTTCTTGTTTTATCCTCTTTTTGTAGCAAGCATGTTTGTTTATGACTGGAGGATAGTACTGGGAATTTTTATGATAAGATTTATATTACAGGCAATCATTTACTATAAGAGCATGCAAAAGCTGAATGAGAAAGATTTGTTCGCGTGGTGGTGGTTATTTGATATCTGGATGTTTTTTTATTACCTCATCTTTGCCAATTCATTATGGAGAAAGCCCCGGCAAGCCTGGAACTGATACTTCAGTTTTTCAGCGAATTCACACCACGGCAGTTGGAGCAATATGCAGCACTCGAGGGTTTGTATAAAGAGTGGAATACCAAAATAAATGTTATTTCCAGAAAGGATATTGACAGCCTTTACGAAAAGCATGTACTGCATTCATTAAGCATTGCAACACTGGAAGGCTTTAAACCGGGTACCAACATTCTTGACATCGGTACCGGTGGCGGCTTTCCGGGCATTCCGCTGGCGATCTTTTATCCTGAGGTGTCATTTTATCTTGCCGACAGCATCGGCAAAAAAATAAAGGTAGTAGAAGAAGTAGTGGCAGCATTAGGATTAAAAAATGTAACCATCCAACATACCAGGGTGGAAGATATCAAAAAAAAGAAATTCGATTTTACCGTGTCAAGAGCCGTTGCGCCACTGAAAGACCTGTGGAACTTGAGTAAACCCTTACTGCGTAAAAATTTAAATACCGATGCAATCAGCTTGCATGACAGCAGCATATTACCCGGACTTATCTGCCTTAAAGGCGGTGATTTAAAACAGGAAATTGCCGAGAGCGGTGCCAGCGTTAAAATGACCGAGATCTATAAGATATTCCCACTGGAATACTTCAGAGAAAAATATATGGTATATGTCAAGGCATAAAGCCGTATGGCTATCAGCAGCAAACTTATAGTAGTGATCTGCCGACAGTTGACTGTCAATCGCTGATTACCACAAAGTAGTATTTGCAGGCAATAAGAATAGCCTCACCTTTGTTTAAACAGATATTATGGATATAACAGTATGCATTGTGGATGACAATGATGATATACGAACAGCCCTGGAAGAAATTGTTTCCATGGCAGACGGATATCAACTGATAGGAGGATTTTCCAGTGGCGAAGAAGCTTTGGAAAAGTTGCTTCCCTTACATCCGCAGGTAGTACTGATGGATATAAATCTGGGAGGTATCAGTGGAATTGAATGTGTAAGCCGGCTAAAACCTCAAAACCCGGAGATCCTTTATATGATGTGTACTGTTTATGAAGAAGATGAAAAAATATTTGAAGCATTGATAGCCGGCGCCAATGGATATATTCTCAAAAAAACATCTCCCGGTAAATTACTGGAAGCAATTACCGAACTCAACGAAGGTGGTGCACCTATGAGCAGCCAGATCGCACGAAAGGTAGTGGCTACTTTTAGAAATAAAGCAATTGCTGAAGAAAATCCGGACGCAGCCTCACTTAGCACTTTGTCGAACCGGGAAAAAGAAATTCTAGAATGGCTGGCAAAGGGGATGTTGTATAAAGAAATCGCTGCGCAATTATTTATCAGTCCGGAAACAGTTCGTAAACATGTGTATCATATTTATGATAAACTGCATGTAAACAACAGGATCGAGGCTGTTAACAAATATTTTAACCGCTAATATTATTAAAATTACCACTAAGTGGGTATTGTGAAGCATTTGACTGTTATCTATCTTTGACCCAGGTTGGATGTATCTGCAAATATTATTAATCATTGAACCCTTATCTTTTGCTTACTTTTCATCCTTTTTAAGTAGGAGCCTCTTTAACCATGAGCCTTAAACGACTAGCCGCTTCATTTTGAAGCGGTTTTTTTTGACCGTTGATGGAAATGATTAAATGACGAACGGTCGTCCTACTTCATTACATTATCCACCCTGTTAATATCGGCCAAACGTTTGGTAGGATCAATTTCTATTGAGGTAAGATCAGTTATTCTATGAGATGTTTCAATAATATAAGTGCGGTCTGTCCACTTCCAGGGAGCATATACTTTGCGTAGAATGGAATATTCTT
>CAXSIE010000324.1:3938-4821 GCA_964237295.1 uncultured Flavihumibacter sp.
CAAACATGAGATACATAGGAATGTAATGCAGTTCCTTTGAACCGTCTTTAAAACTTAACTGAAGGTCAATAGGCATAGGCACTTCCCCCAGGTTCTTAATCCTTACAAGCGTTTTACCCCCTGATTCCCATAAACTATCAATCCCGTAATTAATTGTTTTTGTAGTATTGATCCAGTATTCCCGGTACCAGTCCAGCTTCATGCCGCTTACTTTTTCTGCCACCCTGATAAAGTCATTCGGATTGGGATGTTTAAAACGCCACAGACGATAATATTCCAAAAGAATCTTATCTCTTACTACCCTGCCTGTTATATAACCCAGTTGTTCTAAAAAAACCTCTCCTTTCATATAAGCACCATTTGCAGAGGCATAATTCGTGTTATAATGATCTGCATGGGTGGTTAATGGTTCTTCAAAACCACTTTTAACAAGGTCGAAATATGCTTTATATCCTTCTTCATGAGGATTATAACCTATTGAATCAAGGATCTTAATACGCGGCACCTGGTTACCCGGCAGTGCCTCAGCGGTGGATGGGTTGTTTTGCTGATTGTAATATTCTTTCAACACCTCTTCCGAATACTGAGCAAATCCTTCATCCATCCAGGGAAATTCACTTTCATTGCTTGCCAGCATTCCCTGGTACCAGCTATGCATCCACTCATGAAAAGCAGCAGTAACGCTTGGCACACTCAACAGTGTAGACATCGGGTATTCCATTCCTCCATCACCGCCATGAACGAACGAGTATTGCTTATAGGGATAGGGGCCAAAATTCTTTTCTATGTAAGGCAATACAATTACTGCGGCATCCGCCAGGGTGTTCCATTTACTATCCCAATTGCTTACATAATTTTTAAAATCATTTTTATACAATTCACG
>CAXSIE010000324.1:4831-6560 GCA_964237295.1 uncultured Flavihumibacter sp.
TCATACTTTTGCTTCAGCAGGTTCTGATCGGCATTGTAAAAAACATTAATCGTAATACCTCCGGGTATCTTTCTGGTAAGGTGTTTATAATGCGGATCAGCGGCCCACATGAAATCGTGCACGTTTGGTGCAATAAAATGCCATGTAAGCTGTGCCGCTGTTGACCTTGGCACTTTTACTCCGGTTGATTCATACCCGAAGCCTATCTGGTCGGGGTTCTGTAAATACCCTGTTCCTGCCAGCATATAATTTTTATCTACCGTAATGTTTACATCATAATCTTCCCATACGCCATAGAATTCCCTGCCAACATAAGGTGTAGGATGCCAACCCTCGTAGTCGTATTCACATAGTTTCGGATACCATTGCGACATAGAATACCTCACCCCGGTTGAGGGATTATCTCTTCCGCTTCTTCTTATCTGCAAAGGCACCTGGCCTTCGAACTGCATATCAAATACCGCTTTCGATCCGGGTAATAAAGGCGTTGTAAGCTTCACTTCCAATATAGTTTCCAGCACATTGAAGGTTTGCGCCACGCCATTCATCTTCAGCGAAATTATTTTCTGATAGCCGATTTCATCAGGAGTTAATTTTGATATCCGATCAGTAACCCTGGGATCCCAATCAACCACGTCAAGGCCGAGATTATTTTTTCCCAATATGATATTACCCTGTTCACGGCTTTTTACATCCATCATACTGTTGGGCTGGAATGCATTAAAATATAAGTGGTAGAAGACGCTGTTTAAAGTGTCGGGAGAATTGTTAGTATATTCCAACCGCTGCTTTCCTGTGAAGCGGTTGGTATTTACATCCATATTGATGTCCATTGTATACTTAACCCGCTGCTGCCACCTGTCTGGTTGAGAAAACACGGATGTACCACTCATGGCTATCCACAACCAGAGAATGATTTCTTTCATGTAATATTTATGATTCAATTCAAAAGTACAAAGAAATGACTACCAGCTATAAAGTAATCGAATCCTTTATCAGCTTACCGGTTTTATTGAAAAATAAATTTTTCTTCTCGATATCATTTTTCTTAACCAGGATACGGTATTGATCAGTACCATCTTTTTTTTCTATATAACTCACTTCTTTTACTTCCCACTCGGAAAACTTACTTTTTGCGAAACCATCACTAACTTCTGAGGGTAACTTATCCTGCTCTATATTTTTTTCTGTTTCCTGCCATTCGCCTTTGCTGTTAAATCTTGCCTGATAGTCTTCGTCTTTCATTTCAAAATTAACCTGAAAGACTTTGAGTTTGTCTTTCCATTCTACCGCGTTGGAGTTCGGATATTTTTCCTTAAACGCGTCGGTAACTGCTGCCGGTATTTTTCGAAGCTGTGCAAATGAGGATGCTCCGGTGATTAATAGAGTTACTGTAAGTAACACTGCGATGATTCTTTTCATAGATTCCTTTTGCTGTAAACTTACGGCTTACTTGTTTGAATGATAGTGCTGAAAATGTTAAATCAAAGGTTAGTTGTTTTTTATAACCACAAAGTAGATACAAGAGGAAAGAAGAGGTCACACAAGAGACGTTCTCTGTGTGACCTCTTCTTCTCTTACGGCAATTTCTCCGTGGTTAAAAAAACATTATCCATTAAATCCAGCTACCACAATAACTATCTCTCCTTTAACAGGTTTCTCTTTAAAATAATGCGCTACTTCCTGCAAGGTTCCACGCTTGTTTTCTTCAAACAGTTTAGTAAGCTCG
>CAXSIE010000325.1:0-6490 GCA_964237295.1 uncultured Flavihumibacter sp.
CATACCAGTCGTTGTTTTTGCCGGCATATTGGGAAGGATTCTGAAATTCAATCGGCACAGGCTGGCCGGCGTCTGTATAATATTCATTTTTAAACTGCGCAAATTCTACAGCATCCATCATTTTAACCCGCCCTCTTACAGGCACTTGCTGCACACCGGCAAAAGTGTTGAAACTAACTGCTGTCTGTCCTTTCCTTCCTCTTTTAGTAGTGATCAGCACTACCCCGTTAGCAGCCCTTGAACCATATAATGAAGTAGAAGCGGCATCTTTTAATATTGAAATGTTTTCGATTTCATCCGGATTGATAGCGCCTATACTTCCGGTGATAGGGTTACCATCCACCACATACAAAGGATCACTACCTGCCGATACTGACAATTGCCCCCGAATCCTTACTGACATTCCCTGCCCTGGTTTACCGGTAGTTTGATTGATTTGAACCCCGGCTAATTTTCCCTGTAATTTCTGAGTAACCTGTGAAACCGGAATGTCTCTAACATCTTTAAGATTTATTGTTTGAACAGCACCGGTGACAACTTTTTTCACCTGGCTGCCATAACCTATTACCACGGCTTCTCCCAGGGATGTTGCATCAGGAACCATTGTAATATCGAGGGTAGTTCTTTTGTTAATAGGTACTTCCTGATTGGCAAAACCTACAAAAGAAACTACAATGCTTCCGTTTGCATTAGCAACATTGAGCGAAAAATTACCGTTAGCATCGGTACTGGTACCTGTTTTACTTCCTTTCGAAAGTATTGATACACCTCCCAGCGGAAGATTTTTGTCGTCGGTAACTTTTCCTTTAACGGTAGTGGCCTGAGCCCAGGCAGCGGCAGTAGATAATAGCAGGTTCAGAAGTATACAATAATACTTCAGTTTCTGAGGTGTTAACTTTTTCATAAGCAAACGTTTAGTTAGTTAAAGTGGTAATCAACTAGTGAGATGGTACGGCAAATGTTAAAAGTATTTTAAAAATACATGCAAAAAAATCACTGACTGTCCTGTTCTATCCTGCCCGGATGGTTAATTATTATTGTTTCTATTGCTGTAGCGGCAATTAAAAATTTATATAGCCAAATAAATACCTGATAGCATATATTATCGTTTATATGAGGTCGATAAGGTGGCATCCGGATTGCAAAACAATAACTATCTACTAAACTAATATCTATATATATGTTACATAAATTCAAACAAGGAGATAGAGCGCTTTTTGTATATGAGGAAGAATTTATGGAAGGAATAGTACAGGAAACTCATCATTCAATTCAATGGAATAAGCTGTCCATCAAGGCTGGAAGCAGGTCAGTTGCAATATATACAGTCTGATTTTAAGAATGGATGGGAAGCATTTTAAGCGTAAGTTATTTTGTTGTTAATAACCTAATCTAAGCGTACAAGTTTAACTTTACTTACAGGTGAAACGATCAGCGGAAATTTTTCCACCGTTACATTGCTCGTATCTAATCCAAAGCCACGTTCTTCTGAAAGGCTCAATTCCTTTATCCAAAAATGAAATTTCATTATCAATTTTTCAACGATTGGTAGTTCATTATCTTCGCTCAGGTATTTTTCCATTACGATAAATTGGAAATCACCCACCACATTATTTCTTTCAAGGCTCTCGTAACGGCTTGTAATATTCACTTCCATATTTTCAACCAGGTCTTCAACAACTTTACGGAACAGGAGATTGATGCGTGGCTGCACCCGGAAACCCAATCGAAATTCCACTCTTATAATGTCATTGGGAATGATATGATGAACTTTATATTCCATGGTATAGGGATCATCCAGCGTATCCACATGAATGAACCAATAGATGTCTGCCCTTTTAGGCTTGCGGTTCAAAATTGAATAAATAATTTTATGCTCGATTTCTTTAGGGTTATCAGCGCCTGTAAGATACACCAGGTGCGTAGCAAATTTAGGAATCGAACGGTCGTTGCTCAGTTCTCCGAGGTTAGGGGTGTAATGTTCCAGGCGAACGAATTCAACGTACCTGTTTCTAATCCTTCTTGCCCTGAACCAGATAAACATAACCAGAAACAGCATACCTCCCACTAGCAGCGTTACATAACCGCCTTCTTCAAACTTTTTAAGATTGGCAACCAGGAACGTAACTTCTATCCATAAATAAAGTCCTAGAAATAAATAAATCAAAACCGGAGCTACCCTGTGAAGAACCAGGTAATTGGCAAAGAGTATGGTAGTGGCGATCATACACATGGTAATTGCCAGTCCATAAGCAGCTTCCATTGCGGAAGACCTTCGGAAATACAATACAATACCGCAACAACCTAAAAACAACAGGGTATTTATTCCGGGAATATATAACTGGCCCTTTGCTTCCGTTGGATATTTTATTTTCATTTTCGGCCATAGATTAAGACGGATAGCTTCGCTGATAAGGGTAAATGATCCGCTGATCAACGCTTGGCTGGCAATGATTGCTGCAATAGTGGCGATAGCTATTCCTACGATAAGAAACCAGTGTGGCATTAAACCAAAAAATGGATTAAATCCTGCATCAATAACATCTTCAGTAAAAAAGGTTCCTTTATAATTATGTAACAACC
The DNA here is from genome assembly GCA_964237295.1 of uncultured Flavihumibacter sp. Classification (GTDB taxonomy): domain Bacteria; phylum Bacteroidota; class Bacteroidia; order Chitinophagales; family Chitinophagaceae; genus JADCRZ01. The sequence goes on from CAXSIE010000325.1 coordinate 2,584, forward strand.
ATGCTCCCTGACCAATGTAATTCAGGATGAGACTGGCTTTTACAAAAACCCATGAAATACGGATATTGTCCTTTCCGCAATGGCCCAAATCAGAATAAAGCGCTTCCGCACCCGTTGTACAAAGAAATACAGATCCTAATAACCAAAAACCCTTTGGGTACGAGGTAATTAATTTAATACCATAAATGGGATTGAAGGCCTTAAAAATGTATAAATAATCAACGATGTGTATGGTACCTAATACAGCCAGCATCACAAACCATATCGTCATAATAGGACCGAACAGTTTTCCTATGGATGCGGTTCCGAATTGTTGCACAAAAAACAGTACGGCAATTATTCCAAGTACTATGGCTATAATAAGGTTGTCTGTAATCATTTCAAGGCCTTTGATATTGCGCAAGCCTGTTATTGCTGAAGTAACTGAAATAGGAGGTGTTATTATTCCATCTGCGAGTAAGGCCGCTCCGCCTATCATGGCAGGAAAAACCAGCCACCTGTTTCTTCTCCTTACCAAAGCAAAAAGTGAAAAGATGCCCCCTTCACCACGATTGTCTGCCCTTAGGGTGAGTATTACGTACTTGATGGTTGTTTGAAGTGTAAGCGTCCATAGAACGCAGGATAAAGAACCTATTATAAGTTCCTCAGTTATTACGTGTCCTTTAATGATGTTTGCGAAAACATAGAGCGGTGATGTTCCAATATCGCCGTAAATGATACCGAGGGCTATCAATAAGCCTGCTGCAGTTGCTTTATTAGTATGTTTATTCACTTAAGGATCAAAGTTAAGGTTCATTTTCAAATGGCCAATTTTAATGGTTTGATTATCAAAGAAATTATATTTATGTATAATATAATAACTGATACCGGTGTAATAACAACTGTAACCACGGAGTAAAGGCAGGAGAAAAGAAGCGTTTACACAAGGGGATTCCTCTGTGTAAACGCTTCTTTTCTCCTGCCTTTACTCCGTGGTTCAAAAAAACCTGCAGCATCTAACCCTTCCATATCTTGTGTAAAGTAACGCTAATTGCTTCCACCGCCTTTAGCCCTGTTTTGCTCATCGTCTGAACCGCCGGTCTTTCTGCGTGCGGCCGGAATGTCTTTCCTGCCAAAACGATAGTTGAAGCTCACGTTTACCTGCCGGGAGTCTCTTCTGCCGGAAAGTTTTACATCCACATCACTGTATCTGGCGTAGCCACTAAACTGTTGCATAATGAAAATATCGCGGATACCTAGTTTAAACGTTCCTTGTTTTTTAAATACCTGTTTAGAAATACCGGTATTAACCGCTCCCATGCTATTTACTACCAGTAGACCTTCAAGACAACGACTTCTGTACCAGCCGCTTATTTCTCCATTCCATCCTTTACCCAATATAAAACTATTGGTGATGTTTCCGGTGAAGCTTGTAAATTTAATATCTACCGGATCATTCTGATAAAGGCCGTTATAATGATTGTTATAAACATTGGTGTAAATGTTCATATTATACCACTTTTTAACCGGAACATTTGCCGTAACAGCCAGACCTAACTGGTTCATGAAACCAAAATTTTCACTTGTTTCATAAGTGGCTTTTTTCTCCGTATCCTGTTTTAACAGCCGGGTAATTATGTCAGCCGTTCTTGTATAATTAAAGGTTGTTGTAAGAAACCTGTTATAAGTATGACTGAATTCGATGTTGTTGGTAAACTGCGGTTGCAGGTAAGGATTACCCTTTGAATAAGTAAGTGAATCAATAAAGGAAACAAAGGGATTCAGGGCATCATAATTAGGACGTGCAATCCGGCGGCTGTAACTCAGGTTAAACTGGTTCTTTTTGTTAGCATTAAACCCTATACCTGCATTGGGAAACAAGTTTACATAATTACGGGTGAAAGTTGAATCATTAGTAAGCTGGTGCCCTGTAGAATTTGTATGCTCCAGACGCAGTCCGGCTATAAGCTCCCATTTTTTTACTGTTTTAGTTAAAATCGAATAAGCAGCATTGATGTTTTCATTATATAGAAAATGGTTGCTTCTATCATCAGGCGTCCATTCATTTCCGTTGTTTCTTACATAAGCTACCTGGCTATTGGTACGCACAAAACTTGTTTTCACGCCGGCTTCCAGTTTCATGCCTTTGTTTATGGGATGTACGTAATCAAGTTTAGCACTGTAAATGTTTATAACTGAAGGACTGTTGCCTCTCAGTATAATACTGTTACCGTTTTTAACATCGTTGGCATCATAACTTTGCGTATTAAGCTGCATATCGGATTTATTATCGTAATAAACATAGTCAGCATCTGCACTTAATTCCCTGCCCGTTGAGTCGAAGGTATGTTTGTAGTTCAAATTGGTGGAAATATTACTGGATAATCTCTTAGTGTTTCCAATAGATCCTAACCTGTATTGTACATTGCCCGATGGATCCCTTACATACGAATCGCCAAAAGGTGTTTGGTTATGATCGTTAAAATTTCCATTAACAACGAACCCGGCTACGTCTTTTTTGGTAAAATAATAATCCAGTCCAACTTTTGCGCTTTGATAGGTTCCTTTATATCCGTTTATTGTAAACTGATCCGCGCTTCCTGCCAAAGACTGTTTGTCTGCTTCATAAAATTTGCGGTCTATATTAAGTTTATTAAATCCCTGGTAATTACCGGCATTAAAACCACCAAAAACATTCAGCTTGTTATTGCGGTAGTTAAGGTTAATACCACCATTAACATTTGCGAAAACACCCTGCGAGTAACTCATATTAGCGTTACCGTTCATCCCCTTAACAAGGCCTTTCTTTGTTTTAATATTTATAATACCGGAGTTTCCCGACGCATCATATTTTGCAGGCGGATTGGTCATTATTTCAATCTGATCCAGCGTGCTGCTCTGTATGGTTTTCAAATATGCGGCCAGGTCTGCTCCGCTCATGTAGGTTGGTTTACCATCAATAAGTATCAACACACCTTGTTTTCCCCTGACACTGATGTTACCATCATTATCAACTGATACTCCCGGAGCTTTTTCCAATAACTCAAGGGCATTTAAGCCCGTATTAGTGGGCGAAGCTTCCACATTGATCAATGTTTTACCGGGCTTTTGTTCATACAGCGGTCTTTTAGAAGTGACGGTCACGGCACTTAACGAGCGGACTTGCATTTCCAAAGGAATAGGCTTGATATCAACCCGGGTATTCAGGGAAGTTATCTCAACAATTTTAGAGAACCGCTTCTGATAGCCAATAGCAGACACAGATATCAGGTATCTTCCTTCCAGTATATTTTCGAACATAAACCTGCCTTTTTTGTCTGAAACAATCATTGTAACCATTGAGGAGTCTTTAGCATTCAGAAGGGAAACGCTGGCCGCTTCCAGGGTTTTAGTACTGACATCTACAATGGAACCGGTTATGGAACCATTTTTTACTTGTGCGATACCTGTGAAAGCCAGGTTGAGTAGCATCACCGTTAACAGAAACATAATTTTATTCATTGCAGTTGATTTTTATTTAGTACTTGTTATTAAGTATTACAATTCAAAAATAGGTACTTTGTAATACATAGAACATTGTTTTGTATTGAACGGTTGATTTTAGTGATGACTGGTGATGGAAAAAATATGATTATCATTAAAAACCGGCTGCAAAATGCCACTGAAATGAATGCATTTTAAAAGGATGTGACCAATGCGTCTATATATGTGACGAACTGTATACAGCGATTATTAAAAACAACTATTGTTTAAAAGGCTCGTAAACACTAAAGATCTCAAAGGATGTAAGATTTTTAATACGCTCTGTTCGGAGTCTCCTGTATGTCAATGATATTTTATCAGCCCATAGAATAGGATTGAATGATTTAAAAAAAATGCAAAACTTATAAGATCATTATTTAAATTCGGGCATGAATAAAAAAAATAT
>CAXSIE010000326.1:0-2945 GCA_964237295.1 uncultured Flavihumibacter sp.
TCGTCAATTGAGATCAACGAAATGTTTTTTACACCTTTTTGCTTCAAAGAGCGGAAAAGCCATACTCCCGATAAATCGTTTGTATTTAGTAGGGTACAAACCATAGTCCGTTAAATGTTCTCCATCTCTTTACTATCCTTTGCATTTTTAGCGTCGGTGGCATTTTTCTGAAGTTCCTGCAACTGACTGTTCTGATCATTAAACAGAGTAGCCTGAAGATCGGGCCGCTCCTGAGAACTAATGAAATGAGAAAGCTGTTGCACCACAGCCTCAAGATTCTGGATTCTTCCTTCGATAGAATTTTGAGTAGCTCCAGGTTGCAATCCAATGTTGTCGATAGGTTTTCCTTCAAAAACATCCTTTTCTTTTACATCTTTAAGCTTCTCAAACTCTTTTGTATCCTTGAACTTTACAGAATCTTTTATATCCTTGATCTTTTCAAGATCTTTTATACTTTTAATTATTATCCCTCCAACGCCCAGGGTAGTAAAAGCCTGTTTAAGATTGGGACGATTCCCTATTCGTTGTGAAGCCGGCCTACCGGGAGCATCCTGTTGAGGTGAACCGGTGGTACGAAGCAAATTTCTGGCGCTTACCGGAGTTAATAATGGTTTACTCCTGTTTTTTAACCTTCCCTGAATAGATCCCAATGCGCCAACAATAATGGGCGAAGCGCTGGAAGTACCACTGAATGTGTCTGTATACCAGAAGTTTTCATTACTGCCACCCTGAAGATCACCATATCCGCACGTTGTTACTTCCCTTCCCCAACCCTGACAGTCTACCCTCGCACCATAATTTGAAAAATCCAGTCTTGAACGGTCAGGACCATTATCACGGCCATGGGTACCCGGAGGAGGGGCACCAGCACCTACTAATACTGCATTGGACGTAGGATTTGCAGTGTTGAAAGGATTTTTCCAGGATGCCGGGAATCCTGGGCCTTTTGTATTATAAAAGGCATCGCTAAGATTTTCTGCCCCATTACCTCCAGCTTCTACAACAATAACACCTTTACTGGTTGCATACAGGATAGCAGCATAATCGTCAGGCCACCATTCTACCGCAATATAACCTTTTTGATCAGCCCTGCCGGCGAAATTAAATCTTGGTCCTGCACGATGGAGTTCAATAAGGATGATGTCCCCCGCACTTAAAGCGTTGGCCGCATCAACAATAGCTTTGGAAGATGATTGCCCGGTACCAAATATAGAAATAGCCCTGGTATTGGCATTAGGACAGATGCCCGTAATACCTATTGCATTTTCATCGCCACCGAATTCGCCGGTAACTGCTGTACCATGATACCTCCATGCTGTGTCAGTGGAAGGTATACCACCAATAACACCACCCTGGTTAACGATAAGGTCTTCATGAGTAAAATTCCAGGCACCTTCAACATCAATGATACGAACGTTATCTCCCTTGCCACCGCTTAGGGTCCAGGCATATAAGGCATCGATCCCTGCAGGAGCAGGATTAAGATAAATTTGCCTGGATACAAAATTGGGAGTAGTGGGCGGAGCATCAACAGACATATCGGGAGGCGCCATTTTTTCATCAATGATTACCGGCGGTTCTGCCGGTGGCTTAACAAAGGCCGCTTCCACCATACCTTCATTAAGTAAGGCTTCAGCTACTTTATTCAGGTTATCTGTTGTGTCAACCTTGTAAAACGTAGCCGCGTTGATACCAGCGTTTTCAAAAGCGGCCGCCGCTGCAACATTAAGATTAGATGATCTTGCCTCGCTACCGAAAAGCGGAGCAAAAGAAGCTTTGTAATTTTTTAAGAGCGAATTGAGACCTGACACATTTGAGCCCGATGCCGAGGCAACTGTTGTACCTGCCGATCGTAAATGTGCATCAGGGCGAACTACTACAATAAGTTCACTACCCTCCTGGGGGCCTGCCTGAGCAGGACTTGAAGCTTTAGCCATTGTTGAATATTTAAAGGTGATAAACTAAACTGGTAAGTCATCCGCAGGCTTCTTAAAAGCACCGTCGATACCTGGCATTTTCAATAAGTTATCTAAGTCTTCCTGCGAAATTTCCAAATTTGCCTCTAAGCGATAATGATTCCGCAACTGCTGATCTTCATTTTCAGGAAATGTAGGATTAAGACGAGCCTGTTTTTTTTCAAGCCATTTTTGTAGGGACAGATAATCATTTGCATTAGGGAAATTTTCAAAACTTCCATGCTGAAATAGTAGCTTTCCTAAAGCTGACGTTGTAACAACATTTATCATTGCTATAACAATATAGTAAACTTGATTAGTATTTGCAAGGGAGTAAAAAAATTTTATTTCCGCCCTGATTTTACTATAAGTGCTGCTATCTGCTGACCTCCCTTCGCAGGTATATCGGAAGCGGGCAGGCAGATAACAAATAAATACGCGTAAGGTCGAATACAGGCATTTCTGTGGAAGATGGCAGCGCTTTTGCAACCTTAAACGATAGTGTTTAAAACTTCTTTAAAAACAAGTATGAGTAATCTTAAAAAGATACTGCTGTGCCTTTTTACTTTCTTGAAAATAGCTGTAACACTTCCGGCTCAACAGCATGTTGATTTATCAACACCAAACCCATCCAATGAGGCTAAAGCCTTGTTCAGCTACCTGAATGACATATATGGTAAAAAAATGTTATCAGGGCAAATGTGGGCAAGCTGGGGATACGATGAGTTGAAATATATTAAAGAAGTTACCGGGAAACAACCGGCTATAAGGGGAATGGATTTCATCAATGACAGGGAGAATGAGGCAGAAGTTCAAAGAGCCATCGACTGGTGGAAGAGCGGAGGTATACCGACCATCATGTGGCACTGGGGCGCTCCATCAGTCGGCGAAGGCTATGAAAACAGCAAGAAGCCGGTAAACATCGATAGCATTTTCATTGAAGGTACACCGCAATACAAATCTTTCTGGTATGAATTAAAAAGAAAAGCC
>CAXSIE010000326.1:2955-6450 GCA_964237295.1 uncultured Flavihumibacter sp.
GATGCACATGTGCCTGTATTGTGGCGGCCGTTTCACGAACTAAATGGCAACTGGTTCTGGTGGGGTAAACAGGGTCCGGAAAAATTTAAAAAACTTTGGGTAACTGTTTTCGATTACCTGGTTAATAAAAGAAAACTCTACAATCTTATTTGGGTGCTTTGCTATACCGGCAACCCCGACCCTGCCTGGTATCCCGGCAAACAATATGTTGACATAACAGGCGCTGACACTTATAATGTTGGCGACAATCCGCAAATGGCAATGTATAAGAAGGTAAAGGATATTGTTGGCGATAAGATGCCAATAGCCTATCATGAATGTGGCACTCCTCCTAATCCCGATAAATGCATCGGGGAGGGAGCCATGTGGCTGTGGTGGATGGAATGGCATACCAGCCATCTGCAAAAGGTAGATAAAGAATACCTGAAGTTTGTTTATAATCACGATATGGTAATTACCCTTGATGAAATTCCTGATATTATGAAATTGTACGGTAAATAACAGCGCTTCCTCCATAGCAGTTGTAAGGAAGAAAACTATCCGGTTTTGGTCGCCTGATAGCAGATCTCAGGTAATCTGGTTCATGACATCATAGTTTGATTGCAACAAGAAAGATAAGCGTGAGAAATAAAGATCCCACAGTATAAAAGAAGTAGTTTGCTTTGAAGAATGAGCCGTGGTTTTTACTGGCAGATGGAACACTCTATCAAACTTTTAACCTTTGACGGCATAACCGTCAAAGGTTAAAAGTAAAAGAACGCGGTCCGCATTTATAAAACATAAGGCAGTATCATCACGCTGTAACACACTCATAAATAAAATATTGTTGTATGAAATATGTTTGTTTCCTTATCGCATGCTTCTTTTTTGGTAAATCTTTCGCTCAAAATAATCCGATAGGATTATTTGACAAAGCGGCAGATATTGGCAAGCCTAAAAATGCAGGTTCGTCAAAATATGATGAAACAACCCAGGCTTATTACATGCGTGGTTCGGGTTATAATATCTGGTTCAACAGGGATGAATTTCAATACCTGTATAAAAAGATTGCCGGCAATTTTATTGTCACAGGTGACTTTGAATTTGAGGGTGAAAAAGGTGATGCTCACAGAAAAATCGGCTGGATGATAAGAGAAAGCGCTGATGAAGCGGCAGCCAGTGTTAACGCCGTTGTTCACGGTGATGGACTCACCGTGCTGCAATGGAGGCCGCTCAGAGGGGCCTATATGAGAGACCCCGAAGATGAAATATTTTATGCGAAAAAAAATGTTTTTCGCACTATTCAGGTTGAGCGTGTCGGAAAAAAAATTACTATGCGGGTAGCGAACTGGGGCGAACCTCTTCAGGAAGTGACCACACAGGAAATGCCTTATTTAAAAGACTCCGTACTTGTTGGGCTATTTATTTCTTCGCATGATTCAAATAGTGTACAAGCTGCTAAAATCTGGAACGTTCGCATTGATAAACCCGTTCCTGAAACCTATCATCCAAACCCCCAGGTAAAATTACCAGCGTTGCAGGGAGTGGTTGGATGCAGACTCGAAACCATGAATGTGTTTGACGGGAAAAGAATGGTGATTCGTGAGTCCGCAGGAAAATTTGAAGCACCTAACTGGATGCCGGGAGGTGAAAAGCTGTTATTTAATGAAGGTGGTTCATTGTATACTATTTCCGCAAAGGGAGGGACGCCTGAAAAATTAAATACAGATACTGCGGATCGGATAAATAATGATCATGGTATTTCTTTTAATGGTAAAATGCTGGCCATAAGTAATTCCATACCCGGACTGGCAGGCGGTGGCTCAACGGTATATGTATTGCCACTTACCGGAGGAAAGCCAAAACAGGTTACTCAACAAACGCCTTCTTACTGGCACGGATGGTCGCCGAACGGAAAAGATGTTGTGCTTGTGGGTATGAGGGATGGCAGCAAAATATATAACCTTATCAAGGCCAACATCAATACCGGTGATGAAACTGCATTAACATCCAATACCATCGGTCATGTAGATGGCCCTGAATATTCTCCTGATGGCAAGTACATTTATTATAATGCTAACCCCACAGGAACAATGCAGATATGGCGAATGAAAGCTGATGGAACAGCAAAGGAGCAACTTACTTTCGATGAATATCATAGTTGGTTCCCTCATATTTCTCCTGATGGAAAATGGATCGTGATGATTTCATTTCCTACTGATATCGAACCTAACTCACATCCTTCGTATAAAAAAGTGATGCTTAGACTAATGCCTGCTTCAGGAGGAGCTACAAGAGTTATTGCTCATTTATATGGAGGACAAGGTACCATGAACGTTAATTCATGGTCTCCCGACAGCAAGCATATTGCTTTTGTGTCTAATTCTGAAAGGAAATGATGCGGTGGTGGCCACTATAGATTTGCCCACGAACAGTGCGCCTGTTGTTCATTTTCCTTGTAATTTATAAACCTCCGCCTCCTGTATATCTTTAAGGAACAAACTCCTCGGGCTATTATAAAAATTCATAAAGGCTTCTTGATTTGCCCAACTCAAGATCGCCTAACTCAAAACCTGCAACAGCCGGAAAGTCACCCGTAAAATCTTTTGTATCTGATCTGTTTTTTTCATGCCACCAGGTGCGGCTATACATCAGGTCGTCCTGATGCCCGTACATGATTCCCTTTTGCTGAAGGCTCCACATCGAGCGAAACCATGCTACCGTTTCTTTGGTAGCTTTCGTATCGGCGGGGGCTACCATCTTATTAGCAGCATGGGAAGTATTTTGTAAAAATTTGTAATTATCTTGGGAGTCATGTAAGTTATTCTGCGATCGCTTGCTTGAGTACCCAGCAAAATTCCTAAAGCCAGCTTGTTTGCATGCAGGCAACACCTAACGTTTGTTATTGGGAAACAGCATAAGTAAGGATTTAGCTTCTTCTGCGGTTAAGCGCGACACACTGCCATGTCTTGCATCTGCCGGCAGGGAAACATCCTTCTCAATGCTCCAGTTAACAAGATCTCGAGAGTAAGATATCCCAAAGCGGTCGGCCATTGGGTAGTCATACAATAACAACCAGCCTGGATTCACAGGGTCGGTCATCACACTTGGACCCTCAGTAATTGTGGGTACCAATTGTCCGTTATTCAAGGGTCCGTTTTGAACTTGATAAGGTCCTTCTAAATTTTTTGATGTAGCTAACCGTATTGCCCTTCTTTCCCCATTCAAAGCGCCAAACATTTCTTCCTTATGGAACAAGTAATAGGTATCGGCATGTTTAACTATCGTTCCATCGATAACCGAATAAGGAGGCGAAAAAAGCGCTTTTGCACTGGAAAATGTTTTCCAGTCGCGTGTTTTGCAATACCAAAGCCTGCTGTCCTTCCACCCCGCATCCTTAAAACTGGACGACCAGAAAAGCACATATTCTTTCGCGGATTCATCGTAAAAGAACTCCGGTGCCCAGATGTTTCGTACAAGAGCACCGGAATCATTACGAACATCTTTCATCAGGTG
>CAXSIE010000327.1:0-2495 GCA_964237295.1 uncultured Flavihumibacter sp.
GATGACAGCAACCTTCCTGAACCGGTTGTGCCGAAATCATACCTGAATGATTATAAAACGCTACGAGAAGCGCCTTATGCTTACCTGGGCGCGGAAGAAGCCATTAAAAAAATGACCATCCCGGCTGATCTCAAAGTAAATCTTTTTGCATCGGAAGAACAGTTCCCGGATCTTATCAATCCCATGCAGATGAGCTTCGATATGAATGAGCGTTTGTGGGTAGTTACCTGGCCTACTTACCCTCACTGGAACCCCAGAGGTAAGATGAATGATAAAATACTGATCTTCCCCGATGACGATGGAGATGGTAAAGCCGACCGTGAAATTGTATGGGCCGATGGGTTGAATAGCATCACCGGATTTTGTTTCTGGAATGGTGGCGTAGTGGTGGCATCGCCGCCTGAATTATACTTTATGAAAGATACCGATGGAGATGATAAGGCTGACGTAAGGATACGGTTGCTTGATGGCCTATCCAGCGCCGATTCTCATCACAGCGCCAACAGTTTTCAACTTGGTCCTGATGGCGCTTTATACTGGCAGCGTGGTATCTTCAATAAAAAAGCCATTGAAACGCCTTATGGACCTTTTCGGTCAGGCATCGCCGGTATTTACCGTTTTGATCCGCTGACTTTTCAATACAGCTTTCATTTCCCTGTCGGGCCTAACCCTCATGGCGATACTTTTGATCAATGGGGTAACCAGTTCACAACGGATGGCACCAGTGGCACCGGTTACTATATAAACATCGGTAAGGGACAACCTGCCCGGCAGTTGTACGAACAAAAGGTGCGGCCTATTGCCGGCATCAATATTCTTTCCAGCGAACAGTTTCCACCCAAGTATAATGGCGACTTAATGCTTTGTAACGTGATCGGTTACCAGGGGATAAAGGACCAGGGATTTAAAATTGAAGGCGCGGATATCAAAGCCTATGAGAAAGGATCGCTTATACATTCCAGTGACCCTAATTTCCGTCCCAGCGGTGTTGGCGTGGGTGGTGATGGAGCAGTATATTTACTGGACTGGCACAATGCTTTGATCGGTCATATGCAGCATAACATGCGCGATCCCGGGCGCGACCATGCCCATGGCCGTATCTATCGTCTTGTGGCCAGAGACAGGCCCTTATTAAAACCGGTTAAATTATCAAACAAACCAATAGTTGAAGTGATCAGTCATCTCAGGTCCAAACAAAATGGAAGGCGTTATCGTGTTCGTACCGAACTGACTGGTCGTGATCCGCAGGAAGTTTTAACTGCTGTTAAAAAATTCAGTGATCAGCTTGATCCGAAAAAATCGGAAGATGGACAGGCATTACTGGAATCACTCTGGGTTTACCAGATGCAACGCGTAGTGAATAAAGATCTTTTATTGAAAGTATTAAATGTTCCCGATGCCCGGATACGTGCTGCGGCTGTTAAAGTTTTAGGCAACTGGGGACCAAAAGTAGATGGTGGCATTTCCATTCTTAAAACTGCCGCTAATGACCCGGAACCATTGATACGTGCGCAGGCCATCCTTGCTGCGAATAATTTTGAAGGCCTTGATGCTGCTGAAGTGGTAATGGAAGCAGCCGGTCATCCACTGGACGTCCAGTTAAATGAACAGATAGCGTTTGCCCGCCAGTCTGTTGATAAATACTGGCGGAAGGCATTGAACGATGGTAAGGAGCTTTCTCAGGCAGGTGTAAGCTTTGTACTAAAAAATGGAACACCGGTTGAAATAGCGCAACTGAAACAAACTGAAGCAATAAGCCGTAAGCTGCTAAGCATGGATAACGTGCCCGTTGAAATTGGAACTGCTTCACTGGCTAACCTGGAGCAATTAACGGGAAAGAATAAAGTCGGCATCCTACTGGACCTGATGAGTAAAAAAGAAGGCGCCGGCTCAGGTATTTATGAACTGTTTAATAACCTCTCCAATGAAGAACTGCAAAAGCAAAAACCGGCTATAGGGGCATTAATGGTTAAAGAAACATCCGGCTCACAGGCAAAGACAGCCGCAGTAAGCGCATTGATAAAAATGGGTGAAACGCCCACCGCTATTTACAGTAAAGTGGCTAATGATCCTAAAGGAATAAGTGCATTCCTTTCAGCCGTGCAGATGATAGCGGATGGAAAAAAACGCGATGCGTTTTACCCTATTGTAAAGTCAATTTTATTTAATAAATCAAATGATCTCAAAGCCAAAGTGGCTGTCAGCAATGTGATGGGACGTTATGTGCAGATTTCCATTTCAAAAGATAAAGGAGCGCTTTCACTGGCAGAGGTAGAAGTATTCAGTGGTACGGCTGATGTGGCCAGAAATGGTAAAGCAAAACAATCGAGTATCGCTTACAATGGCAAACCGGAATTGGCTATTGATGGAAATACGGATGGTGTTTTTGGTAATGGCAGTACCACGCATACCGAAGAAGCGGGTAGCAATCCCTGGTGGGAGGTTGACCTGGGCAGAGCATACAACATTAGTAAGATCAATGTGTGGAACCGGGT
>CAXSIE010000327.1:2505-6445 GCA_964237295.1 uncultured Flavihumibacter sp.
TCACTTTAAAAATCCTCGATGAAAATCATGAGGTTATTTTAAAGAGTGAAAAGAACCCTAAGCCGGCTCCGGTGCTTCATGTATCTGTGGCTGCCATGAATGGTACGGGTAATGTTGCAGGTCTTGCAATGGCCACATTGATAAGTATGCCCGGCCACCGGGAAGATGCATTGGCAGATATAAGCAAGCTCCTGGCCGAAGGCAGGCTTCGGGATGTGGTGATAAATACATTGTCCACCATGGACATTAAAGCCTTCCCTGACAGCAAAATCAGTTCTTTATCGCAGGAGGTGCTCCGGCAGTTACAAAAAATGCCTGCTATGAACCGCGACCAGGATGTGTTTAAAAATGGCATGAAGTTTTTGACAAAATCATCCGGCCGGCTTTCAAAACCGGAACATGCAAACATAACAGCGGCAATGCGGCAATTACAGATGATTGAAATAAGCATCAATTCATTGCCGGAACAAATGAAATTTGATCTTAGTGAATTTTCAGTGGCAGCCGGTCACCCGGTAAAAATAAGTTTTAGAAACCCAGATGCGATGCCGCATAACCTGGTGATATTGAATCCGGGTAAAGCGCAGGAAGTTGGAATGCTCGCCAGCGCAATGCCAGACGGTTTCAAAAAAAATTATGTGCCGGCGAGTAAGGAAATTATTACTGCAACCAGGCTGATAAAAAAAGGCGAAGTGGCGGTGTTGAAATTTATAGCGCCTAAAAAAACGGGTGATTATGATTTTATCTGCTCTTTCCCCGGTCATTGGGTGATGATGCGCGGCATTATGAAAGTGGGTGCTGCAGCAGTGAATGAGGCTGACAAGTACCGGGTAGTTTATAAAGGCGACAGCGGCCCGGGTGTTGGCAAAAAAATAGTATTTATTTCATCTGACCATGAATACAGGTCGGAAGAATCGCTTCCTGCGCTGGCACGCATCCTGGCAAAGCGATATGGTTTTACCTGTACGGTTCTCTGGGCGCTTGACGATAAAGGAAACATACTTCCCGGTAGTTCCAACTTAAAAGGGCTGGAAGTGCTTGATGATGCGGACCTGATGGTAATCTTTACCAGGTTTGCAAACTTTCCGGATGAAGAAATGCAGCATATAGATGATTACCTGAAACGTGGCGGTCCGGTGATGGGATTCAGAACAGCCACGCATGCTTTCAATATAAAAGGCAGTCCTCAATGGGCGCAGTATGATTATGAATATAAAGGGCCGATGACAGAATGGAAGGATGGCTTTGGCGAATTGATACTGGGTGAAACCTGGGTAGGGCATTATGGAACCAATCACCAGCAGGCATCCAGATTGGTAATTGAAGAGGCACAAAAAGATCACCCTATCATGCGTGGCGTTAAAGATGCCTGGGCGCAAAGCGGCGGCTATAAAGCTTACCCTGAAAACTCGGGCGCCACTATTTTAGCCCGTGGAAAGATACTGAACGGCATGACACCTGACGCCGCAGCAGACACCTCAAAAGAAATGCTTCCTGTTGCCTGGGTACGTAACTACAAATTGAAATCGGGTGTTACCGGCCGTGCTTTTACCACTACACATGGCGCTTCGGAAGATTTGCTGAGTGACGGGTTTCGCCGAATGGTGATCAATGCCGCTTTTTGGGCTATGGGAATGGAGAGCCAGATCAAGGCTGCTAACAATATTGATTTTGTTGGTCCGTATAAACCGACCACGTTTAATTTCAGCGGATATAAGGCAAATGTAAAACCTTCTGATCTCGCCGGCTTTGAATCATTGATCATGCCGGGTGAAGTGGTGAAAGCAACAAAGTGAGTTGTCGAATTAAAGGGAGAGTAAACCACGGGGGCAGGGAGACAGGGAGGAACACGGTGTTAATTGAATGTATGTATGTTCAATTAACACCGTGTTCCTCCCTGTCTCCCTGCCGTGGTTCAAAAAAATTACTTATTCTCTTTAGATCCCGAAAAAGTTCCTTCACCCAAATCGCCGAAAACTGCTTTTCCTTTCATTGTATTTCCATCCACCGTTCCTGTATACACTACAGCAATGTCGTTTGCTTTAAATTCCAGCCTGATCTCTTTGTCTTTCAGCGTGCCTTTTACAGGTGCTTCACCTAGTTGCCCGGTATAAGTGCCAGTGATGGAATCTCCTGACTGCTTCAGCACAAAAACCGGTGTGCCGCTGCCTGCGGTGGTTTCCACTTTCATATTCCATTTTCCTGAAACATCAATTGCCTGGGCAAATGCTGTCAATGCCAGGGAAATCATCAAAAACGAAGTAAAAAAAATCTTTTTCATATAATGCTTTTTTAATGATTAATGGTTAATTATTAATAATTAACGTAAAGATGGCTTCAATTAAAATAACAATGACTAACCGTTAATAATTTATCATTGATAATTTATCATTACTACATCTTTGGATTCAAAGCCAGGTTGATCCGCTGCGCTTCGTCCTGTAAATGATACCGGCTCATCTGGTCTTTGGTTTTCGGTATGGCTGCTTTTATATTCTGTAATAGATCGGCTAAATGCCCGCGGGCGATAGACGGTAAATCTGAATTTCTTGTGTTGGGTGTAAAGCCTCCGAAAAAAGATATGGTTTGTGTAGGCGCAGTGACAGGTAACAGACTGATTATCCTGTCAACATATGTTTTCTGCAAATTACGCCTGTTCATAGTGATGCTGCTGCCATTGTTCAATTCCATCCAGATCCCTTTTTTAAGATCGCTTAGCAATTCAAGTACGCTGTAAGCGTTTTTGCCAAAGCGATTTTCTGACTCCAGCATGCGTGCAAGCCTTGATGCGGAAAAAATGGTTGTTAATACACTGTTTTGAACAGTTGATAAGGTGTTAGTAACAGGATCAGAAATTTTATTTAATATATTCTTATCCAATATCCAATCAGGAGTTTGAAACAATTGCTTATGCAGCCATCTCACAGCTTCTTTTTGTTTGGCTTTTAGCACCGGTTCATAAATGTTGCCTTTTTCTTCAACGCTTTTAAATGTTTCATACACGCCGCCGATATTTCTAACCACATGATTTATATAAATATTGAACTGTGCAACCAAATCGTTATAAATTTCTTTAAGATTTTGGTATTTATCCCCTGGTTCCCTGGTCCATTCAGGTAGATTTTTTACAATATATTTTAAGTTCCGGATGCCATATTCACTTGCCTTCATAGCATCATCACCGAGGTCTTCTGTTTGTGTCCGCGGATCGTTACTTCCAAATTCTCCTTCTGCAAACCATAGTCGGGAATTTTTACTCAGGCTGTCTACTATCATGGCGTTTCCTTCTTTCCTGTCCTCTTCTTCAGATTTGTCTGTCCAGCGGTAACCCCATTTAATAGCCCATTTGTCATATTCTCCAATCCGCGGATAAATTCCTTTGCTGGAAATATTATCTCCGGGCTGCGCAACATAATTAAAACGGGCATAATCCATTATGGATGCTGTATGACCGTTTGCTTCCACCCATTTTTTATCTCTTAATTTTTCAACAGGTGTTTTGCTGCTGCTTCCCATGTTATGTCTGAGTCCAAGGGTATGGCCTACTTCGTGTGACGAAACAAAACGAATCAGGTCACCCATAAGCGCATCGTCGAATGTCATTTTCCGTGCCCGGGGATCAATAGCTGCAGCCTGGATAAAATACCAGGAATGTAACAATTTCATCACATTATGATACCACCCGATATGGCTTTCAAAGATTTCTCCGCTTCTGGGATCATTCACATTAGGCCCATATGCGTTTGATATTTCACTTGCCAGGTAGCGAATGGCAGAATAGTTAGCGCCTTCGAGGCTCATGCTGCTGTCAGCAGGCCATTCTTTTCCCACGATGGCATTTTTAAAACCGGCCTGTTCAAATGCAACCTGCCAGTCGTTGATACCCTGAATTAAATAGGGTTTCCATTTCGTAGGAGTAGCCGGATCAATGTAATAGACA
>CAXSIE010000328.1:0-6143 GCA_964237295.1 uncultured Flavihumibacter sp.
TTGCTATCAGCCGCTGTTCGCTAACATAGCGACGCTTTTCTTCGGCGCCATAAATAGCATCAGAAAAGAGCATATCATAAGCCGACATGGTTTTGGCGATCGTTCCCGACGAGCCACCCGCTTTAAAAAAATTTGCAGCCACATCCTGTCCGGCACCAATTTCAGCGAATGAACCATATATCTGCGGATCAAGATTGATCGCCAGCGCTTTTTGCTTTGTTCCGATATTACTGTTTTTCTGAGTGGTTGTCATGCTCGTAGTCATTTTGTTACGATCACTATCTGATGATCTTGATCGCTATTATGAATGTACCACTTTATCCGTTCCGTTGTTTTGATTCCGGACAGCATTTTTATTGCAAAACCGTAAGAATGGATCAAAAGCTTCGATATTTAAATCCTTTTCGGTCACCAGCTTATTTTTACATTTGTGCCATCGGGACTGTTTTCAAAGCTTAAAAAATAAGTATGAGACGAAGTATCCCAGGATGATTTTACATTAGCCAGCTTCTCGCCTTTACTATCGGTCAGTACCGCCTCTTTAGGTTCGGCAGGCAGCAGAATGCGTACACTGTTGGTAGTATTAACCGGACTTTTAGAAATAAAGGAAAAGCTGTTTGGTGTAACTACTTCTTCATACGTTCTGGAAGCAGCCGCTAACACCTGGGGTTGTTTTTTATTGGCAACCCTGCTAACATTATATAGTAATGCCTGCTGACCCGGAGTAACCGTTTTCTTTGTAAGTACCGGCAATTGCGGATCAAAAAGATCTATCACCGGTCCGTTAATAGTATAAGGATCACTGTTTACACTTTCATCCATCACAGAAACAATATCATAAGGCCCCCTTTGTACGTTGAAATAATTTTTATAGATAAGCTTGCCTGCTTTCGCGTCCTTCTCATAAGCCTGTTTCACCAGGTCAACAAAATGGCTGCTGGCGTTTGTCTGCATCACGAATTCTTTAGGATTATTTCGTATCACATATACAACACCCTGCCCTACTTTGAATTTTTCTCCTGAACCTGGTTTTATATGTAACAGTTGAAACAAATGTTCTGATGGCGCCGCAAAATGGTTCTCTTTGGTGTTCCACCATTCCATCACTGTTTGATAGGGATCATCATCCTTACCGCAATAAATCAGCACGCCACCTTTATTTACCCAATCTGTTAGCTGCTGGTGCACCTGTGCATATTGGAATAGCTCACCACCAGCACTTTTATGTTTTTTAATGTTGCCGTATAGCCAAGATTTTCCATATGTACTGTTTCCACCGGCACACCCAGTTTCAGCAAAGGAAATGTTTGTCCGTAAAAATTGGAGAACTGAGGGTCTTCAAATCCATTATGAGTAGGGAAGCGCTGGAACATCAGTGAATTACTCATGAGAACACCGATACCCTTCGATCCTGAAATTCGGTTATCGGAAAGGGGCATATGATTCAAAGCATTCACCATAACCTGCATCTGGGTAGAATAATATTTAGGGATCAATACGCTTTCGGTACTGTTCGCAAGTTTATAAGGATGTGTGTAAATACGCTCGGGCCAGGGCATCACTTCATAGTCCGCAACCATAGGATATAGCAGCTTGGCGGTAAATGTTGCCTGGTAATTTAATTTATAATCCAGCCAGTCTTTCTGGCGGTCTTCAATAGGGTCGGTAAGAAAATATAGTTTTCTTTTCGTCGGGGCTGTCATTGATACCATGGACCCATATTCCAGGAAAGCATTTTCAAATACGCGTTCTTTTTGCAGGCCGTTATAATACGTAGGTTCTCTTGAGGTACCCGTCCATACCTGCGCAATATAGCCATCAATGCCCGGTAAGGAAGCAAGACTTGCTTCAGGACTTACTATCTTCCACGATGAATAATTAACGAGTGAATGTGTAGGGATAAATACTTTAACCGTTAAGCCTTTGCTTTTTCCATATTCCTTTGCATAAGAACTTACTTCCTTGATGGCGTTAAAATACAACTGGTATTTCAATTTACTGGAGAGATAAGTATTCTCAGGCGACTCGTGTTGTGGCCTCCAGGGAAAACCATAATACTTTTGCCACTCTTCTTTAAAAGGCCGGCTATACCCTCCCCTGGCCCAGAATTCCGGTTCCTCTAAAAATATCGTGGTAATGCCCGCGTCTATTACTTTTTTTACAACACCCTTTTTCATATACTCGATAAACGATGCTACCGGTACTACGTAGGGTATGTTCTTTCCGTGCCAGATCGTATCCCCGTTCTGCGTTACCTGCCCATCACCAAGGTGGTTCTTTCCGTCCCATTTCCCCAAAAAATAGTCGTCATAAGATCCCCAGGCGATACCGGTCATAAACTGTGTAGTATAACCCCGGTCGCGCCAGGATTTTACCCGTTGTTCGAAGGTCATATTAGGCCGGTCACCAGCTCCGTAAACAATAGCTATATCACATCAATCTCCGGTCTCCAGGGGCTGCCGGTCTGAAAAGCTGTTTTCTCTCTGGTTACCGAGTCTTTGTGGTTAGCCTGTGCATTAACGTTATAAGCGCAGGTAATACTAAAAAGAAAAAGGGAAAGAATTTGTTTGAGCATAAGGATGAAGTTACACATTGAATGGTAGTACCTAACTTTGTAAGTTTTTTTTTAACACAGAGGTCACAGAGAGAGGAAAAATAGAGAACGCGGAGGGCCTCTGAGAACTCTGTGTTTCCTCTCTCTGTGACCTCTGTGTTAAAAAAAACCTAAATTACTGCGGTATATCCATCCTCATCGCTACGTTATAGTTGTGGCGCTTGATATTTTCGGTAGCATAGTTGATCCTTGCAGCACCGCGAATAAATACAGTTCTGCCTGCAGGAATAACACCAGTTGTTGTGATGGTAATGGGTTGTCCCAACAATGCATTAAATGAATTACCACTATAATTTATTTGCGTAGTGTATCTGTTATCCCATTCGCGATAACCTACATAGGGCAGTTGGCTGACAAACAAACGAACATCTGTTACATTCAGCAGGTCATCGCTATAATTTCCCATAGGTTGAATTTTTGTTTTAAAATCGGCGGGGCTCACGGCCCTGGTAACTTTTATTGTAGCTGTTATTTTGCCGTTGGCAATAGTTGGCTTGCCCACCCATTCAATTTTAAGAAAAGGCTGAACTTTAAAATCAACCTGTGTAACACCCTGAATGTCCATTATTTTTGTTTCATTGGCAAGTGTATCGCCCGCTACGCCTAATCTTAGCAAAGGAATAAAGGCGCCGTCAATCCTGACATTGTAGCGTCCCTTGAATATTTTGGTGTTTTGAAAAATCCCTTCCTTCATGGCATAAAAATCAAAATTGCTGGCGACCCTGGTTCCCGTCCAGCTTACTTCGTTTAGCCTGACCCTTGTTCCTTCAGATCCCTGGTCAGTAAGAACAAGCTCTCCGGTAGTAGCGTCTATCACATTTCCTTTGATGGTTTCCTGGGGCTCATCGTAATTATCAATCTTATTGCAGGAATTGAAAAAAACAATAGCCAGGCAAAATATTATACTATGAAAAAAAATTTTCATATAGTTGCTTTTTAAGTTCATTAATGCAGTTTTCATAATCGTTAACGACCCGGTTGCTGATCAATCTTCGGGCTTTTAGATACCTCACCACCCGGTATTAAAAAATAATATTCCTGTTCGGTGATACGGAAACGGCGTCTGCCCTCATCCAAACCAGCATCGAAGAAATATTTACCTGTTGTTGAAGAATAGAAAGGATACAATCCTTTATAATACGCTCCATCCGATTGGGTAAATCCATTCAACATGTCGGAGTGCTGGGTTCTCCAGCGCCTGATATCCCAAAGGATTTTATTCTCGAAAGCAAGCTCTTTCCTGCGTTCCTTCCGGATAAGTTGCAGACCATTCTGACCGGCAATATCAGCGATGCCTGTCATAGGATCAGCGCCCGCCCTTTCACGTATCGCTTTAACGGCATCATAAGCAATTTGCTGAAGATTATCTCCTGCAGGATCGGTTTGCCCGGCAGCCATCAGTTCTGAGGCCGCTTCTGCGGCATTCAGTAAAACTTCACCAAAACGCATTAAAACAAAAGGTTGCTCTGAACGTGCTTCCAATACCAATGACTGAGGCATATTCGGATTCAGCCATTTACGAACGGTAAATCCTGTCATTGCTGCGGTACCGTCTGATGTAAAAGGACCGCTCTTTCCACCGGCATTCAGGTTTGTTCCGTCAGGCAAGGTAACTACTTCATGGGTTGTACCGTTCTGAGACAGGAAGAGTGATTTTTTACCTGTAAAAGTGCCTACAGCCTTATAAGCATCTACCTCGTTGTAGTTCGAAGGACCGGAAACCGTATAATCAGGAGCACCGCCGTTAACAACTCTTAACGGGTTGATACCGTTTGTAGCGTCACCGGTATAAATTCCACGCCGGATTTCAATCGCTTCACCTTTAAACGTCTCTCCGGGTAAAATAACATACGCACGAAGACGGGGTTCCGCGTTAGCAAACAGGTCCGTCACTTTATTGAACATGAGGTATTTGCCGTTATTGTCAAATACTTTGATGGTACCGTTAGGGTTTTTTGCGAATCCGTCAAACAGTTCCACAAAGTCCAGTGTAGGACAGTTTTCTGCAGAATACCCATTGCCGCCCATCAACTGACGGGGGATATTGTAGGCATCATATCCATGAGCCAGATCAGGATATTTGTATTCTTTAATATAGATGTTTTCAGAACTTGTGATATCGGAAAACATATCCACCATATTTTGGTATTGACCCTCTTTGTCAGCAGGAGACCATTTTTTCTTGTACAGGGAATATTTTCCTGATTTCATTACTGCACGCGAGGCCTTGTAAGCTTCCTGGAAATATTTTATGGAAGCGGCAGCAGCTTTGCCGGGGTCGAAACCAATCACACGGACGCCTGTTTTCTGGCCAAAACCGGTTATCTTGTTATATTTTGCAACACAGCCGGCAAACAACATAGCTTCGGATTTAAAACCGTAAGCCACATATTTATTGGCATAACCCCTTTTGGGACTCGTTTCCGATAGCCTTGCAGCGGCCGTATCAAAATCAGCCAACACCTGGTTCCAGGTATCTTCTTCAGTAGCACGTGGACTTTCGAGCTCTGCGGCAGGAACATCCGGATATTTCAACAAAGAGGTAACCAGGGGAACGCCGCCATAACGTTTAGCGAGGGAATAGAAAACCATTGCCCTGGTGAAATAAGCTTCCCCGATATAATGATTGTATTCAACATCGCTGAAATTCGATCTATAATCCGGCAAAGTTTCGATCAAACGGTTTGCATCCCGAAGCAGGTTGAATGCTACCTGCTCCCAGAAAGGTCTTTGCAAACGGCCATAACCTTCCGAGGTCATCGCAGTACCGGCGTCCCTACTTATAGAAGACCCTTCATTGGCACCAGGAGCCACTAACCAGTCGTCATAGAACTGACGGGCCGGAGAGTATTTAAAATCTTCGAAAGGCATCTGGCTGTACATCCGGGCCAGATAAATAGACATACCCCCGGTACTGGAAAAAAGGTCCTTGTCTTGTATAACGTTCATCGGTGGTATATCCAGTGAACGTTTACAGGAAAACAGTATGCTACTAAAAGCCAGTATAAAGAATAGATAGTATTTCAGTTTCATGGCTTTATTATTTAAATGTTAGATTTATTCCTACAGAAACGGTTTTGTTCAATGGATACAAGTAACCAAAGGTATCAATGGGATGTTCCGGATCAACCCATTTAACCTTTGTAATCGTAAAGAGGTTGTATGCATTTGCATAAACACGGAAGTTCTTTATTCCTGCCCTGGTGATCCATTTGGAAGGAACAGAGTATCCCAATTCGATGCTTTTCAGACGTAAATAAGCGCCATTTTCATCGTTAAAACTTGATTGTTCGTCAGGCAGGGTTCCTGTGTAAGCAAAATGACCAGGTACCCATTTGGTGGTAGGACTGTACGGATCTGCTTTTGGATCTTCAGGATGCCACCGGTCCATAAACTGTTCCATGGCACCAGACTCTCCGTTACCCCATAAAGGCTGGCGAAGCTGTTCTCCGTAAACCAACGAACTTTTAGCAGACCCCTGTAACAGGAAGTTTAAATCAAAGCCTTTGTAGGAACCATCGAAAATATA
>CAXSIE010000328.1:6153-6399 GCA_964237295.1 uncultured Flavihumibacter sp.
AACTGAAATTCATCCAGGGAAGCTGGTCGTATCTTATTGCATGGGCGTCGTTACCGTTGATCTCTCCATCTCCGTTCCAGTCTTCATATTTGTAGTCACCGACGACGGTGCCCCGACCAATATAAGTGGGGCTGTTCCATATTTCCTCCCATGACTGGAACTGGCCGTTACCCTGAAGACCAAAATGAACACCCTGCAAGCGATCATTCTGATTGCCTTTCCAGTTGTCCCACGAACTGCCGTAAG
>CAXSIE010000329.1:0-6390 GCA_964237295.1 uncultured Flavihumibacter sp.
TAACACTGTAAGTTTTATAACTGGCGGAACAAGTGTTAATATAATAAGGAACATAACCCTGGGTAAGGGAAACGTAGTCGAAAAATGCCGGCAAGGAAACCTGGTACTCACTCCATAAACACGGATATTCACACTGGAAAGCCCATGGCTGAAGATTAAAATAAAAATTAAAAACAGAGGCGACGGTATAAGAATATTCGATAATTGAATTCTCTTTAACTGCAGGGAACGTAAATTTTTTACGCACCAGGCTACCTGATATTTTTTCGTTGAAAACACTACTGTTTTCCAGTTTGGTTTCAACTACCTGGCCATTCTCAAGATTATAGGTAACTGCTTTAAGGTTCTCCAGTTTTTCTTCATCTTGTCCCTTTGAATACAATACTACGTCTTCATTTGCAGCATCAAAGCCATTATGGTTAAGTATTTTTACACGCTTTTGCCGCTTGAAGTAAAGTGTGAACCAGCCTTTGCTATTTCCTTCGAAATAAGTATTTCCGATATCTGCAATTACAACAGCATTTACGCTGGTATCGAAATGATGCTTGGATAAATCAAAATCCTGAGGGGAAACTTTACCAAATTTAACAGGGGACTTATCTTGTGCGAAAGTTAATGATACTGGCAACAATAAAATAATTGTTGCACAAAGCATTATAAGCTTTGATTTCATAAGGTAAGTAGGGTTTATAATTTTATAGAAACGCTTCAAAATTATATAAACTATCGGGTTATTCATAATTGTTGCCATAAATCAAGTTGGTTCTAGGGGTAAATATTTATTTCTTCATTGAAGGGTTGAAGTTCCAGATAGCGTTAGCAATAAAATTTGATAAATATCAAATTTTAAAAATGGCAGAGAAGCTATTTTTAATCATAGAGTAAAGCCAGAAAAAGCCGTCTCACAGGAGGAGGTCCTTTGTGTAACGGCTTTTCCTGGCCTTACTCCGTGGTTAAAAAAACACTAATAAATTTCATGCTACTTTAATCAATAAGCATTTTTATTTGGATTTATCGAAAGCAACGAAATGATAGAAGCAGCTATCACCTGTTTATGAGGCTCTTTTATATCTTTACTAAACCATATAAAAGTTTCCGGGTAAGTTTGCAATGCTGCAACCTGTTTTTTGTTATAAATAAAGACGATTCCTTTTGTTGTGTTACCAAAGAGTTTGCGGGTTACAGGAAAGGCTTCCGCTCCCTTAGCAAAAATATTGTCCACCCCATTGGTTAAAATCCTGTCAAACAATAAAGGGTAATCATCGTAATCCGCATCATATTTACCATTCTTTTGTTCCATATGCCAATCCAGAGAATCTGATCTGATCTGTATTGTCATACTTGCACAATAAAATTTAATAGCTTCATTTTCCAATGCTTTACCACTGGTCATTTCTACAAGAGCATGGTCTCCGCCCTGGACGGATATCAAATCTACGTTACTGATTATGCTATCGCCGCCATCCTGTATAATAGTTAATGCAAACGGCTGTGTTTTTATTTTACTCATAGCCGTTTTCGTACTTATGCTCTTTCCTTTAATTTCAAAATAAGATTCTTTTTCCCTGCCTATAAGATGTTGCCTGCCGGAATGAATATCAACTGTTGTGAAAGGGCCGAAAGATGATTTGTGCAGGTCTTTATTAGTAAAGCTGAACCGTTGTTTATATTTCACCATTTCACTGTTGTTAAGCAGTGCATCACTAATGGCAACCTGGGCTGAAAGACAATAAGAAATTGCTGTAAGCATAAAGCAAATGATAATAGAAGGTTTCATGTCGGTTAATTTGTATTAAGAGGTTCAATAAGAGTTAATAGCCGGGCAGGATGATAATTCAGGGATGTGAAAAGTTGTTACTTCAATTTATGGCTGACACTACTTTAATCTACCCTTAATAATTTAGACGGGAGAATGGAATATAGGGAAACAGCAGCTAAAAGTTTTGAGGGAAAATGCAACCCGTTGTCTGTATGAAGGGTTATCTTAAAGCCATGATTATTAAGACGAGAAAAACTGAATCGCAGAAGAAAATTACAAATCAATGGTGTTGAATCAACCTATGCTTTATCAGCAGCCCACCGAATTGGAGGGCACGTATCTGTAGAAGGCATCTATATAAAATCCTAGGCGTTAATCTAACAACTAATTATTATTGATGAACATCGCCTCCTCTTAAACCGCGAAAGAGGTTCCGCAACCACATGTTTTACTGGCATTGGGATTTGAAAAGGTAAACCCGCGGGAATTAAGTCCACCCTGCCAGTCTATTTCCATACCCATCAGGTAAATGGCGTGTGCTTTATTCATCACACAGGAAATGCCGTTTAATTCAAACTCATCGTCTGCCGGTGTTTTCTGATCAAACCCCAGAACATATGTCATCCCCGAACATCCGCCACCTTTTACACCGACTCTTAAGACCTGCGAATGGTCAAATCCTTCTTCGTTCAAAAGCCTTTTGATTTCTTTAACTGCATTTTCAGTTAAATTAACAGGAGCACTTATTGTTGTTACCATACTTTTTACAATTATTAAAACGCTTGATCTGCAAAAATACATACAATCCGTTGTACTACTAACAAAGAAGGTGCCCATCGGTTCATAAGGGAGCAACCATAACGCATATTTAAACAAACCATAACAGGGAAGCCGTTAAATTTGCCATTTAACAATCAGCTATGGAGATATCTACAGTGGTCATTTGCGCCGTAATCATCGTGGTGGGACTGGGAAGCATTTACTTATATACTTACCTCAAAGAAAAAAAAGCAGCTGAAGTTCCCCTCCTCCCAGGTGATTCAACTGCCCTGTTACCTATAAAGCTCCAGGCATATGAACGACTGGTGCTGCTGGCGGATCGTATTTCATTGCCTAACCTGGTAAGCCGGGTCAATCAAACAGGAGTCAGCGCCAGGGAAATGCAAACCCTCCTGACTCAAACTATAAAACAGGAATTCGATCATAACATCACGCAACAGATCTATGTGAGTCCGGCAGCATGGGATGCCGTAAGAAATTTAAAGGAGCAGAATATGCTGATCATTAACCAGGTTGCTTCTTTTTTACCTGAATTTTCCAGTGGTGCAGACCTTAACAAAGGCCTCATGCAATTACTGATGGAAAATCCTAAGATATCGTTGCATACAATTGTTTCCGAGGCGTTGAGTTACGAGGCTAAGAAACTGATGTAGCGTTATGGCAACAACAAATTAGTTGATTACAAATCTTAAATCTTACTATGCAGCCTCACAATAAGTTTACCGATAGCGGTATTGAAATTAAGAAGCTTTACCGTTCGAATGGCTTACCGCCCTCGCAGCATGACGCCCCCGGCGAATATCCGTTTACAAGGGGAGTGCAATCAGATATGTATCGCGGCAAGCTTTGGACGATGCGTCAATATGCAGGATTCAGTACGGCCGAAGAAAGCAACAAGCGCTACCACTATCTCCTGCAGCAGGGCGTTATGGGATTAAGTGTTGCGTTTGACCTCCCCACTCAGATAGGATATGATAGTGATCATATTATGTCGGAAGGTGAAGTGGGTAAGGTAGGTGTTGCAATAGACTCACTGGAGGATATGGAAACACTCTTTAAAGGCATTAAGCTGCAGGATGTTTCCACCTCTATGACCATTAATGCAACAGGATTTATTCTGCTTGCCTTTTATGTGGCGTTGGCAAAAAAACAAGGCGCGGATCTTAAAAAAATTACAGGTACCCTGCAGAATGATATCCTGAAAGAATATGCCGCAAGGGGCACCTATATTTATCCGCCTAAACCTTCCATGCGCATCATCACCGATATCTTTGAATGGTGCAGTGCCGAAGTACCAAAGTGGAACAAGCACAGCGGTGCAGGAGGTAGCTTTTACCCTCAGCAATGGCAAGGCTTACGTTAAGGCAGCTATGGAGAGAGGCCTGGACATTAATGTTTTTGGCAAACGCCTTTCTTTCTTTTTCAACGCACATAACAATCTTTTTGAAGAAGTGGCAAAGTTCAGGGCAGCGAGAAGAATGTGGGCCAGGATGATGAAAGACCTTGGTGCGACAGACGAAAAAGCCATGATGCTGCGCTTTCACACCCAGACAGGGGGCAGCACATTAACCGCACAGCAACCTTTGAATAATATATCCAGGGTAACCATACAGGCTTTATCAGCGGTGCTTGGCGGCACGCAATCCCTGCATACTAACGGTTATGACGAAGCGCTGAGCCTGCCCACAGAAGAAGCCGCCCGGATTGCTTTACGAAGCCAGCAGGTACTTGCCTTTGAAAGTGGTGTTGCCGATACCGCCGATCCGCTGGCGGGAAGTTATTTTGTAGAAGCGCTCACCGACGAGTTAGAGCTGAAAGCTATGGAACTTATCAAAGTAATTGACGCAATGGGTGGAAGCGTAGCTGCAATCGAACAGGGTTTCATGCAGGATGAGATCAGCAAAAGCGCTTATAAATACCAGCAACAAATAGAAAGTGGCGAAAAGATTATTGTAGGAGTTAATAAATTTCAGTCTGCCGACCGCAACGCCGTTCCCGGATTTAGAATAGACGACTCCATCAGGCAGGTTCAAACCGAAAAATTGCATTCACTACGCAGGAGAAGAGATCCTGCTAAATGCGATTCCATTTTACAGGGACTCAACGATCGGGCTGCCGGTGATGAAAACATCATGCCTGCAGTTATTGAAGCAGTGGAGCATAATTGCACGCTGGGAGAAATAGCTGATACGCTGCGGGAAATTTACGGAGAGTATAAGTAGTTATGATGAGGCGTGGGGTATGGGGTATGGGGTAAACAAACAGCTTGTGCCATAATTCGTTGCTTTACAATTAAATCATTAAAATTTTATACCTCACACCCAAATCATGACCCGTTACTGCAATGGAAATACCTTCGCGGCACTGCTTCTACTCCTTCTCTTCTCGTGCAGAAGTTCCAAAAGAGTTGCCGGCTTCTCTTCCATAAACGGATTACCGCCGCTGCAGGAATCGGTTATCAACATTCCTTTTAAAGTCTATTTAAAACCTTTGCTGGCAAAAGCAGAAGCTACCATACCATTGCAATTAATTTCCTCCGGATGGCCCGATTTTTTTAGTGCAGGCTGTGACTTTCGCTACAAATACCGCTTTATACGTTCAGGGCTCCGCTTTTCCTGTGTGAACAATAAAGCAGTTGTAACAATGCTGGGAAACTATCAACTGGCTGGCGGCAAAACAATATGTGCTTTTGGCAGGCAGGTTTCACCGTGGATCAGCGGCAGCTGCGGCTTTAGTCGTGAATCAATGCGAAGAGTAACGATCAATATCGGGTCTACATTCAGTTTTCGTTCTGATTATACAATGAGGTCTCATTCGGGAGTAGAACAAATTACAGCAATGGATAAATGCGCTATAACGCTCCTGAATACTGACATCACCGGCATGGTAACGGATAACATCAGGTCATCATTTAATTCTTTTGCGGCATCAATTGATCAAACTGTTGCAGGCATCAATTATGCAGCGTTGATCAATAAAATCGGCACCGCTATAGGAAAGAAAATTGCCCTTGGCACTTATGGATATATTAAAATAAATCCATCGGCCGTTCATATCAGTGCTATTAATTATGCTCGCGATACCCTCTATTTTACCGCAGGATTTTCCTGCTTTCCCGAGGTATCTTCCGACAGTAATAATCTTACTGTCCCAAATTCTTTACCACCATTAAGCACAGGTTTATTAAATCCAGGATTCGTTATCAATACAAATGCTGCTTATGATTATCATTTTATAGATACCTTACTAACAAGGTCTATAAAAAACAAGCCATTTAAAATAGATGGAAAAAATATTTTTGTTCATGATATAACGATAAGAGCACTGGATAACAACAAGGTAGAACTGAAATTTAATTTTACCGGCAGCAAAAGCGGCACATTGTTTTTAACGGGAACACCGGCACTGGATACTAATAAGCAGGTTATCTCCATTCCCGATTTGGACTACTCTTTAAAGTCAACAGACCTTATGTTAACCCTTGGAACAACTTTTTTCAACCAAAGAATACTGAGCAGTATCCGTAAGAAAACAATCATTAAAATTGAAGATATTTACCTTAATAATAAAACCAGGCTAGACAGCGCCTTTAACCGCAATGCCGCCCCTAACATCTTTACTACCGGCAATACGCAACAAGTTAAACTTACAGGTCTTGTCATAAACAAAAACAATCTTCTTTTTCAGGTAAGTGCAAAAGGAGTGATGAGTGTTACGGTTAAGTAGGAATGGGGTATGAGGTATGGGGTAAGAACCCCGAAGGGGTGACATGATTATAGTAATAAAAATGTTTAAATAAAACCCCGAAGGGCAATGTCATTAAGTTAAGATTTAACAGGAAGCACTTAGTG
>CAXSIE010000330.1:0-1318 GCA_964237295.1 uncultured Flavihumibacter sp.
TCACACTTGCCGTTATGAAAAATGGCGCCGAGATTACCACTATTGAAGGCATCGCTGATGAAGGCATGCTGGATCCGCTTCAAAAAGCATTTATTCAGCATGACGCTTTTCAATGCGGTTATTGCACACCCGGACAAATATGCTCTGCCGTCGGACTCCTCAAAGAAGGAAGGGCCAAAACAAGAGATGATGTAAGGGAACTCATGAGTGGCAATATTTGCCGCTGCGGTGCTTATACCAATATCGTTGATGCTATTATGGAAGTAAAGGAAGGAGGTAACTATGAATAAGTTCTCTTATACAGAGGCAACCGACGTGCAACACACCGTAGGATTGCTGGTGGAAAACAAACGTGCGAAAATAGTCGCGGGCGGTACGAATTTACTCGACCTGATGAAAGAAGGGGTAATGAATCCCAATGCGCTGGTGGATGTTAATGCCCTTTCTTATAACAAAATTGAAGCGATCGAGGGTGGTGGCGTGCGGCTGGGAGCGCTTGTTACCAATGCCGATACCGCCTACCATCCTTTAGTGGAAGAAAAGTATCCGCTCCTTTCGAAAGCGATACTGGCAGGCGCTTCACCGCAATTGCGCAATATGGCAACGGATGGCGGCAACCTGATGCAGCGCACCCGCTGTTATTATTTTTATGACCTGGCAACACCCTGCAACAAAAGAGCGCCTGGAACGGGATGTTCCGCCATAAAAGGTTATAACCGCATCCATGCCATCCTGGGCTGGAGCGATAGCTGCATTGCCACCTTTCCATCAGATATGTGCGTGGCGCTGGCTGCGCTGGATGCCAGCATCAGGGTTACCGGTAATAACGGCGAGCGCACCATCCCTATAGCCGATTTTCACCGCTTGCCGGGAAATACGCCCCACCTTGATAACAACCTGCAGCCTCATGAAGTGATCACTGCAATTGACCTCCCTGAAAACGGATTTGCAAAAAATTATAATTATCTCAAAATAAGGGACCGGCTTTCTTATGCTTTCGCCCTGGTATCGGTTGCCGCTGCCGTGGAACTGGAAGGCAATACGATCAAAACAGCCCGCATCGCCCTGGGCGGTGTGGCGCACAAGCCCTGGCGCGACGAGGAAGCGGAAAGTTTTCTGGAAGATAAAGAAGTGGATGCTAAATATTTTCACCAGGTTGCCGGAATGATCCTTACCGGGGCTGCCGGATTTGAACACAATTCTTTCAAAATCGAATTGGCAAAGCGTGCCATAGTACGCGCGCTGACCGATGCCGTTAAAATGGACAAACAATGATCAAAACAAATTATATTGGAAAGCCGGCCAGTCGTGTTGACGG
>CAXSIE010000330.1:1328-2480 GCA_964237295.1 uncultured Flavihumibacter sp.
TAAATATGTGGCAGAGAATAATGTTCCGGACATGTTATACGGATACATTTTTAACAGCACCATTGCCCGTGGCAGGATCATATCTATGGATACCAGCCTGGCACTGGCAGCTGAAGGAGTTGTAAAGGTATTCACTCATGAAAATGTTCCCGGACTCGCCACCTTTGACTTCAGGTATAAAGACATGGACTCCGTGCCAGGTTCTCCTTTCCGGCCGCTTCACAGCGATGTGATACAATTTAACATGCAGCCCATCGCTTTGGTAGTAGCGGAAACCTTTGAGCAGGCACGTTATGCTGCGAAGCTGATAAAAGTGGATTATGAGGCAGAAGTACCTGAAACCAACCTGAGCAAAAACCTCGCATTTTCTTACAAAGCGCCTATTGGTAAAACAGGATACCAATCGCCAAAAGATCGCGGCGACGCGGAAAAGGCGTTTGCCGAAGCGCCCGTAAAAATCAGCGCCACTTATATCCATGGCGCGGAACATAACAACCCGATGGAAATGCACGCCAGCATCGCGGTCTGGGAGTATGGTGACAGGCTCACGATCTATGATAAAACGCAGGGTATCACCAATAGCAAAAAATATATAACCGGAATTTTCGGATTGTCTAACAAAGATGTACAGGTGCTTTCACCCTATATAGGTGGTGGTTTTGGTTCCGGCTTACGTCCGCAATATCAGTTGTTCATGGCTGTGCTGGCGGCGCTCCAGTTAAAGCGTTCCGTTAAAGTTTCGCTTACAAGGCAGCAAATGTTTTCATTTGGCCACCGTCCGAAATGCGTGCAACATGTGTCGCTCAGCGCTACAAAAGACGGTATCCTGCAATCGATAAAACACGAAGCATTTGGTGAAACCTCACAATTTGAAAGCTATACAGAAATTATTGTAAACTGGTCGGGGTTGTTATACCAATGTGCCAACGTTAAGCTGGATTATCAACTGGTAAAGCTGGATACTTATACGCCGATAGACATGCGCGCACCTGGTGCCGTTACCGGGCTGAGCGCTATGGAAAGTGCCATGGATGAACTGGCCTATGCGCTTAAAATGGATCCGCTGGAGCTGAGGCTGAAGAATTATGCTTTTGAGGACCAGACCGTGAACAAGCCTTTTACCAGCAAAGAACTGCAGGCTGCGTATCATCA
>CAXSIE010000330.1:2490-5039 GCA_964237295.1 uncultured Flavihumibacter sp.
ATTCGGATGGTCAAAAAGGCCTCTTGAACCACGTTCCATGAAAGAAGGGCATGAGCTCGTCGGTTGGGGAATGGCTTCTGCTTCCTGGGATGCCCTTCAAATGCCCTGCGGTGCAAAAGCGATGTTATCTGCCGATGGAAAGCTTACGGTAAGCAGCGGAACAACCGATATCGGTACCGGCACTTATACTGTTATGACCCAGATAGCCGCGGAAACAATGGGCATGCTGATGGAAGATGTAAGTTTTGAGCTTGGCGACACCATGATGCCTGTGGCGCCGCTGCAGGGCGGTTCCTGGACCACCGTTTCAGTGGGTTCCGCAGTAAAGAAAGTATGTGAAGAAGTAGCCGAAAAGTTATTCAGCCGGGCGAAGAAGATGAAAAATTCTCCTTTCGCTGACGCGGATTTCAACGATGTGGTTATAGAGAATAGCGAGATGGTGCTGATCGGAGAAACGAATATTGCCGTTCCCATTAAAGATATTATGGCCGGGGAAGAGCCTATTGAAGAAACCGCTTCTGCCGGTCCCAGTATGATAGATAAACTGAATTATTCCTTTCATTCTCATTCGGCCACTTTCGTGGAAGTAAAAGTGGATGAAGACCTTGGAATTATTCGCGTAACCCGTGTGGTGAGCGCCATTGCGGGCGGAAAGGTAATCAACCCGAAAACAGCAAGAAGCCAGATACTGGGTGCGGTGGTGTGGGGTATCAGTAAGGCGCTTCAGGAGGACTCTGTAATGGATCATAATTTCGGGCGTTTCATGAACCATAACTTTGCGGAATACCACGTGCCCGTAAACGCGGATATTTTTGATATTGACGTAATTTTTGTGGAAGAAGAAGACAATATTATAAACCCGCTCGGCGCTAAAGGCCTGGGTGAGATTGGCATTGTAGGGGTTCCTGCGGCTATTGCCAACGCGGTGTTTCATGCAACGGGTAAAAGGGTAAGGGTGTTGCCGATTCATCTGGATCATTTGATTGACTAGGTTTTTATAACCACAGAGGGAACAGCCGGAGGGCAAGAAGAGGATACACAGAGGAAGCTCTCTGTGTATCCTCTTCTTATCCTCCGGCTGTTTCTCTGTGGTTATAAAAAGTACACTTCACCGCAAATTTCCTACACTTAAGCGCAACAGATTTGAGCAGGAATTTAATTCTATACACTTTTACACCTCAAACAATTAATATGAAACTTTTAAGCGTTTTTGGTGTAATGGCAATCCTTTGCCTGTTCTCATTCAAACTGATAGACAACAGTGAAAAAGTAAAAGATTATTTTACAATCCTGGGTTCTGTTGAATATAATAAAACAATGTATAACCTGTCCTGGAGCGATCATCCTAACAGTAATTACTTCAAGCAGGAATATATACCCGCCACTGAAAAACCGGAAACATTTCGTAAAATGATTATGATTGAAGCGGTAGTGGGAGACATCAGTCTAAGGGATGCTGTAAAGTCTAAAATCGATGAGCTGGAACAAAGAAAAAAGACAGACCCTGTAACCAATTACCAGGTCATCGAGAATAAACAAAAAGGAGAATACATCCTCGATTTCGTGGTGAGTCAGTCGAACAATAAACAATCCATCGTTGAATGGAATGCATACCGGTATTTGAAGCTTAAAGATAAATCAGGCAATAAAGGAATCATGTTATTCGCTTACTGCAGGCGCGGCTATAATGCCGGCACAACAAATTTTCTCAAGTCTTTAAAAACGGAACGCCTTGCCGACATAAACAGTTTCGCGGCTTTTAACGTACCGGGAGTTCAGATTGACCGTTAATAAATTTTATTTATACCACAGTGCTTATTAAATTGACCCACCAGTGATACAAACAAAAACAGGGATGACACAGCAACAGGTAATACAGGTTCAAAGAACCTGGAAACTTTTTAGAGATATCAAGCCGGAATTTATCGGTGATGCATTTTATAGCAAACTGTTTGCTGAGAAGCCGTCACTAAAGAAACTATTTAGAAATCCCATGGAAAGCCAATACAAAAAACTGATAGATATGCTAAGCATGGTCGTTGGCCGGCTTCATCAACTGGAAGCAGTAACGGCAGACCTGCAGCATCTGGCCAAACGGCATGTTGCTTATGGAGTAAAAGCAGCGCATTATCAAATGGTAGGTGAGGCTTTGCTATGGACCCTGGAACATGGGCTTGGTAAAGACTGGAATGAGGAAGTAAAAGAAGCCTGGACAAGCTGCTATACTATTTTGGCGGATACCATGATTACCGCATCGGGGTATGAGGTATGAGATGTTTTTGAACCACGGAGACAGGGAGGCACGGTGGAACACGGAGCTATTATTAACTCTGTGTTCCACCGTGCCTCCCTGTCTCCGTGGTTCAAAAAAACCTTCAGCTGCCAACAAAGCCGATATTTGCCACACCCCGGCCCAAATAAAACACACCTTACCGGATACAATTTTGTGCAGCTTTCTTTGTTTGCTATTTTCGGCCAGTGTTTACTACAAATCATACTGTCAGCTATTTTAAACCGGTACTAATACTTCTTTTTATCCTGTTGCATAT
>CAXSIE010000330.1:5049-6390 GCA_964237295.1 uncultured Flavihumibacter sp.
GGAGCACAGCCCGCATCGTTTAATTTTCACCATCTTACTACCGCTAACGGATTAAGCAACCCTGTTGTAAGAACCATCACCAGTGATAAATACGGTTATATCTGGCTCGGCACCTTTAACGGCTTAAGCAGGTTTAACGGATATGATGTAAAAATTCTGCAGCACCGGCCTGATGATCCGCTGTCATTGCCTGAAAACATTGTGCAGTCGTTGTTTTGTGATAAAGAAGGATCACTATGGGTGGCGGTTTCAAAAGGCCTTTACAAATACGATTATGCTAACAGCCATTTTATATTGCAGCCGGCAAGCACCGGTTTATCGGCAGGGAAAATGCTGGAAGGTGACAACGGCTGCATCTATATTGCCACCTCAAAAGGACTGGTGCTGTTCGATCCGAAAGCCGGCACCTTACATAAGCTGTATACCATTAGTAATGGCGACAGCATTTTATTGAACAGGCCGGTTAACGATTTTTTCATTCAAAAAAACGGTAACATTTACATCGCGACAGACACCGGTTTGATAGTATATAATTTTCAGAGCCATACATGCCAGAGAGTTGGTTTGAAACCGGTGAAGAACAAGGGTATTGAAAAACTGGCCGCTGATCATGAAGGCAACATTTGGATAAGCTATAATGATAATGGCGCTATGCTATTGAAAACGGATTCGCAATTCATTACATACGAATTATACAACCAGTTCCTGTTTCCGCAGAATGGTTTTAAAGACAACCAGATCAGTTCAATTTTTGTAGATAACAAAGGAAGGATATGGATCACCACGAACCGGCAGGGCCTTTGCCTGTATGATGCTGCTGCCAATGGCTTCAAGCATTACGAACAGGACCCTTTGCAATCCATGAGCATTGCTACAAACTTCATTACTTTTCTTTACCAGGATAAAAATGGCTTTATCTGGGCCGGAACAGAAGGATACGGCTCGGATTATTTCCATCCTGATAAAAATCTTTTTCATGCTATTCAACAATCCTTTATTCAAAACCCTACACTTCCCGATAAATGGGGCAGGGCAGCAGGTGAAGATAACAATAACAACCTGTGGCTTGGCACTGCCGGAGGCCTGGCAGAATATAACCTGAAGAATAACAAAATCACTTTGTTTCAAAACACCTTACAACAACCCAATGTTCTATACGCCAATTCTATCCGTTCCATCTTATGCGACGGCGACCTGGTCTGGATCGGGACCGGTGCCGGATTGAATCGCTATCATATCAGTACGGGAAAAATGGATTTTCTTGGTATGAAAGATTCTATTCCTACCTCATTTTTTTGGAGCATCATAAAAGATCATGCAGGCAACATCTGGTTTGGCTGC
>CAXSIE010000331.1:0-6388 GCA_964237295.1 uncultured Flavihumibacter sp.
TATCCCTGCAGGGCGCCGGTTTTATAATAGGCGACTTCAGGGTATATTTCCGATGCACGTGAGTTAGACCAGGTATGCCTTGCCTGGGTTACGATCATTTTATCCTGGGTGCCTGTCGGTTTGAAGTCGAACGCAAAAGTGCTTAAGAAACCGCCATACTGTTTGTCAAAGGCCTGGGGGTACCATTTATTCAACAGTTCTGTTTTTATTGATTTTTCTATCTCGGCGGCTATGCGAGACCGGTCGGCAGTATCTGGTGGAACAAAGGAAATAAGGTAGGTGGTCACCACTAATGAAAAAAGAATTATGGCGGAGATGCTGTAATTGCGATTCATGGAATTAAGAATTAGCATTGGGAAAATTACGGATAATTTGCTCCAAATTAAGAATTTAAACACAGAAGGGAGAGTAAAGAAACGTGAAGAAATACAGGAAGGATCAGGTAATTAAAATAAATTCTTCGTGTTTCTTCGTGCCTTAGTGACTTCGTGGCTCATTGAACCATGAGATGCAGCTGTATCTTTGTCTTTCCTTAAATTACATCGATGAGTTCAAAAAGCGGCAAATATTTAAAAGACTCCAGAAATGATAAACCGGAACCGGTAACAGTAAAAGAAAGATTGGCCGCCCTGGGTAATCTTCCTGCTTTTTTTAAACTGGTATGGCAAACCAGTCCCTGGATGACGATCGTGAATTCACTGCTTCGCATTGTGAGATCGGCAATGCCGTTGCTGATATTATATGTAGGGAAACTGATTATTGACCAGGTAATATTTTTAAGTCACAGCAAAGGCATCCGGTCGCACGATCATTTGTGGAAACTGGTCGCTGCTGAATTCGGACTGGCGATCCTGACGGATGCATTAAGTCGCGCGGTTAACCTGCTGGATAGCTTGCTGGGAGACATGTTTGCCAACCATACTTCCATAAAAATAATGGCCCATGCCGCAACGCTGGACCTGGACCAGTTCGAAGACTCCGCATTTTATGATAAATTGGAACGGGCACGTCAGCAGACTGTTGGCCGCACCATCCTTTTATCACAGGTGCTCAGCCAGGTTCAGGACCTGATAACAATGGGTTTCCTTGCAGCCGGACTTTTAATCTTTAACCCCTGGCTGATATTATTATTGTTGATTGCCGTAGTACCTGCATTTTTGGGAGAATCGCATTTTAATAATAAAAGCTATGCACTTACACGCGGACAAACTCCAGAAAGACGAGAGCTGGATTACATCAGGTACATGGCTGCCAGTGACGAGTCCGCAAAGGAGGTCAAGATCTTTGATCTTTCAGGATTTTTGATTGATCGCTTCAGAACCTTATCCAATCAATTTTATACTGATAACAAAAAGCTGGTAATAAAAAGATCTTCCTGGGGAACACTGTTTGCCTTGCTTGGCAGTGCCGGCTATTACAGCGCTTATGTAGTGATCATCGGAAAGGCGGTAACGGGAACTTTATCTATAGGCAGTCTTACTTTTCTCGCCGGATCTTTCCGGCAGTTAAGAGGATATCTTGAAGGCATCTTAACCCGCTTCACCAGCGTATCCCAGGGTGCTATTTATCTGAAAGATTTGTTTGAATTTTTCGAGATCAAACCCAACGTGCGACAAACAGCCCATCCAAAACCTTTTCCAAATCCTATCCTGCAGGGATTTACTTTTGAAGACGTTGGTTTTAAGTATCAGAACTCCGAGTTATGGGCGAACCGTCATCTTAACTTTACATTGCATGCCGGTGAGAAGCTGGCTCTTGTAGGCGAAAATGGTGCGGGTAAAACCACACTTGTTAAACTGCTTGCAAGATTATATGATCCTACGGAAGGAAGGATTTTGCTTGATGGAGTTGATCTGAAAGAGTATGAACTGGCTTCACTGCGGTTACAGGTCGGTGTTATCTTCCAGGATTTCCTGCGTTTTCAGATGAGTCTTTCCCAGAATATTGCTGTAGGAAAAATAAGTGAGGTGGCCAATCGCGAACTGATTGAAGCTTCAGCGCATCAAAGCCTGGCGAATGAGCTCGCTGAAAGACTGCCTGATAAATACGATCAGATGCTTGGCCGCCGGTTTAACCAGGGCATTGAATTGTCGGGCGGCGAATGGCAAAAAGTTGCGCTGGCGCGCGCCTATATGCGTGAGGCGCAGTTACTGATCCTCGATGAGCCAACAGCAGCGCTGGATGCAAGAGCCGAATATGGCGTGTTTCAAAGGTTCGCCGAATTAACAAAGGGGAAATCGGCGGTGCTGATATCCCACCGTTTCTCCACAGTTCGGATGGCTAACCGTATACTTGTTCTTGAAAAAGGACAATTAATTGAAATTGGAAGTCATGAAGAGTTGTTGGCAAAAGAGGGGCGGTATGCAGAGCTGTTTAATTTACAGGCGATGGGGTACCGGTAGGTGGATAGCTTATATTATTTTAAGGATAATTCTCAAAATGTTTCTTACTATTCTGCGGTTTTTTTTAAGGCTGTTCACTATGTATGATATTCCTGAGTACGCATAAAGTCTTTCACTTAGTTGGCAAGAATTGTTAAACCATTGCTAACAGAATAACGTAGTTTACTAACGATGAAATCTTATAACGCTTCATACGTACGTTGTTTTGTAAAATCCGCTCAGGCTTCTCTGGATAAAAGTTCCTGTTATAAAGAGATAGTGCCATTTGCAAATAGTTTGAATGAAAAAGCCAATCAATTGCTGGTAAGGGCTTTGTTGAATAAATCAGTTGATATTCAAAAACTTCAAAGAGACTTGTTTGAAACAGGAAGAGAATACATAAGGAAATTTGCCTGTAAATTCAATCAAAAAAGAATTACAAATACCCTGGATAAGAACTTGTTATAACAATTTTGTGCTTATGGGGCAGGAGTAATGGGTACTTACAATATATCCTTACTCCTGCCTGATACCCCACCACCCACCCCTTTTTCGTATCACGTAACATTCTCTTTAATATCCCTTACATTCGTTGCTCATTATGCTGTATTAAGTATACGTTAACCTGCATCTAAATGGTCAAAGAAACCGGGGGCTATTCAAAGACTGAAGGAGATATAAATTTTTCTCATGAGAGGAAATTATGGTCAGAAAGAAATATTGATCCGGCTACTAAAAATGTGCTTGAAGCCGATGAAAGATATTTCCTGCATCAATCGCTTTCCACACCCTGTCTTGATGTATTGGCCAGTTGCGAAGGAATTTATATTACCAACCTCCGGGGCAACACTTATATGGATTTTCATGGTAATAGTGTACATCAGCTCGGGTATCATAATGAATATATTCTCAACCGGGTAAAAGCACAGATGGAGGTGCTTTCCTTTTCACCCAGAAGATTTACCAATCCGGTAGCGGTTTCACTGGCAGAAAAGATGGCTTCACTAACAAACGGCATTTTATCCAGGGTGCTGTTTGCACCCGGAGGAACTTCCGTGATGGGAATCGCCCTGAAACTGGCACGGGTAGTTACAGGTAAGTACAAAACGATTTCCATGTGGGATGCTTTTCATGGCGCTTCCATGGACAGTATCGCAGTGGGAGGTGCATATATGTTTCAGCAGGATCTTGGTCCGTTAGCACCTGGTAATATACATGTTCCGGCTCCGGATACTTATCGCGGAATATGGGCCAATGCCAACATTCCTGAAGACGACATTGCCTATGCGGATTATATAGATTATGTAATTGAGAAAGAAGGTGACATCGGCGCAGTGGTGGCGGAAACCATTCGCAGCACAGACATAAAGATCCCTTCCAAAGCTTATTGGAAACGTGTCAGGGAAATTTGTGATAAGCGGGGCGTTCTGTTGATCCTTGACGAGATACCTGTTTGCATGGGCCGTACCGGAACCATGTTTGCCTACCAGCAATATGACATTCAACCGGATATAATCGTATTGGGGAAAGGACTTGGCGCGGGCATTATCCCGATGGCAGCTATGTTATGCAGGGATGAATATAATGTAGCCGCGCATATTTCGCTGGGTCATTATACACATGAAAAGAATCCTTTAGGAGCCAGCGCCGCCCTGGCGGCTTTCGATTACATGGATGATCATCATATTTTGGAACATGTAAAGCAGATGGAATCTTTCATGCACACACGATTAAATGACATGCAGGAAAAATTTAAGGTGATCGGGCAGGTAAGAGGTTTAGGCCTGCTCTGGGGAATTGAACTGGTAAAAGACCGGGTTACAAAAGAAAAGCATCCTGCTCTAGCGGAAAAAGTATTGTATCGTTGCCTCGAAAACGGCCTGAGCTTTAAAGTTTCAGCAGGAAACGTTTTGTCGCTGTATCCTCCGCTGGTTATTACACAACAGGAATTATCCAGGGCAATGGATATTTTAGAGAACGCTTTTTTGTCTGAACTGTGATTTATGATTTTATGAGGGCTATGATATGTTTGAACCACTCATAGCACTAATTAAATTACATAAATCCCAGTTCACTACTAACACAATAATTTAAAATAATAAATGGCTATTTCCACTATATCTTTTTCCGTTAACGGTAAAATGTATCGGCCCCCGGCAAAACCTGTAGTGGTTATTTGTCTGGATGGTTCAGCAGATGAATACCTGGATGCTTCGCTGGTTCACGACAGGATGCCCAACCTGAAAAAAATGATACTGCAAGGTTATCGGGGAATGGTTCGGGGGGCGCTGCCCTCGTTCACCAATGTAAACAATTCCTCTATAGTTACCGGTGTGCCGCCTGCCAGGCATGGTATCAGCGGAAATTTTTTTTATGATGCGGCTCTTGATAAAGAAGTGATGATGAATTCGTCAGCATACCTGCGCGCTGAAACCATCCTGGCTTCGGCAGGCGATGCTGGCCGCAAGGTAGGTGTTGTTACTGCAAAAGAAAAATTAAGGGATATTTTATCATACCATTTAACCGGTATCGCTTTCTCGGCCGAAAAAGCCGGGCAGGTTACAAAAGAGGTTCATGGAATTGAAAATGCGGAAGAGATAGTCGGTTACCCTACACCAGCTATTTACAGCGCTGATGCAAGTTTATTTGTATTACGCGCAGGTACTGCCCTGATAAAAAAAGGAATGGCGGATTTTTTATACCTTTCGCTTACCGATTTCATGCAGCACACTTATGAACCCGATACTTCCGAGTCGCTTGCTTTTTATGAAGACATTGATAAAGAGTTAGGAAATATGTTGGCACTGGGTGCGGTAATTGGCGCCACTGCCGATCATGGAATGAATGCCAAACAAAAACCTGATGGCAGTCCGAATGTTGTTTATGTGGAGACGATTCTCGAAGAAAAATTCGGTGACGGGTTCAGGGTAATATGTCCTATTACCGATCCTTATGTAAAACATCATGGTGCATTGGGTTCTTACGTGGTGGTTCATCTTCCTGACAGTTCGAAATCGGAAGAGATCCGTTTGTGGTTATTGGAACAACCCGGCATTACCGAAGCCTATGACCGGGCTACCGCTGCACGCTTGCTGGAACAGCCGATTGACAGGACCGGTGATGTGGTGGTGCTGTCTGCAAGGGATGTAGTGCTGGGCCGCACTCCCGCTCATCATGACCTGTCTTCCCTTGATAGTGGCTTACGTTCTCACGGCGGGCGTTATGAAGAGATGGTGCCGCTGGTGATTTCTCATCCATTAAACAAAGAATATAAAATCAAGGCTTCCGGTGACCCAAGGAATTTTGATGTGTTTGATTTTACCATAAACGGAGCTATTGTTAATTATTAATGAGTAATTATTAATGATTAACGGAAGGCTCTTGAATGGAGAGTTGTAATGCAGCTGATACTGGTAAACTGATTATTAACGCAACTATCCGTTAATAATTAATCATATATAATTTATTAATTAACATGGAGCATCCATCTGTGCTTGATCTAAGCTGTTATATCTGCGGAGAAAAGTTGCGATCCGACAACCGGCTTTTTATTTACAGTCCTTACGATCAACGGCTGGTTGGAAAGGTAACGCTTGCCAGTGCGGCAGATACTAATGCCGCTATTGAGGCCGGATTGAAAGGCGGTATAGTGCTGAACCGTTACCAGCGTTACCAGGTGCTGGATAAAACACGCCGGCTGCTGGAAGACAGAAAAGATGAATTTGCAAAACTGATCAGTGCGGAATCGGGTTTGTGTATACTGGAAACAAATTATGAAGTAGGCAGGGCGCTGGATGTACTCGCATTTGCGGCAATGGAAACCTTGCATGAAGACGGGCAGGTTTTTTCAGGAGATGTTTCTCCTAATGGTAAGGCCCGGAAAATATTTACCACCCGCGAGCCTCTTACGCTGGCGGTAGCCATCACTCCCTTCAATCATCCACTTAACCAGGTAGTACATAAGATAGCGCCGGCAATAGCCGTTGGTACCCCTGTTATATTAAAGC
>CAXSIE010000332.1:0-6387 GCA_964237295.1 uncultured Flavihumibacter sp.
CGAAGATTCGTGTGATCGAATCATCTGAAATACCGATCCCCGAATCAGTAACGCGAAAATAAATGTATTGCCTGGCCCTTAGTTTTTCATTCAATAGTTGGAAGCCTGTTTGATATGGGGGCTTTTCCCGGCTTATATCAAAAAGGATTTCAAAAAGAATCTTACCACCTTCATTCGTATATTTGAAAGCATTATTCAGAAGGTTAAAAAGGATCTTCTCCAACACCTTAGCATCAAGTAAACCAGTTACAGAGGTTGTATCGCTTTGTTCTGTGTGGTCTATTACTCTAAAACTGATATCCTTGTTGATAGCCATGTTTTCAAACTCGCCAGCCAGGTCTTTGCAGAACTGATTTACACTTAATGACTGCACATGCAGTTTGATGACCCTATCTGCAACCTTCCTAAAATTCATTAATTCACTGATCAGGTTTATTAATCTCCTTGTATTTCTGTACATCAGCTGATAAGAATTATCCAAACCAGTATTTTTATTCTGATTGATCAGGCTTTCCAGCGGACCCAGTATCAGGCTTAACGGTGTACGAAACTCATGCGAAATATTAGTAAAAAATGTCAGTTGCTGTTGGTAGATTTCCTCACGTTGCTTATGTATTTCCTCTTTCTTTTTTTCATTGACCTCGCGAACTTCAAGCTCCCGTTTAAGGCGGTACCATCTTGCCTGGTAGATGTATATTCCTACAAGAGCTGACAAAATTAACAATGCGTAAATAACTTTTGCAAGAGGAGATTTCCACCAGGGTGGAGTAATTGTGATAATTGTTTCTGCTCTGGATTTACTCCATGCGCCGTCATTATTTGTAGCTTCAACAACAAATCTATAATTATCATAGTCAAGGTTACTATATGCCGCATTCGGTTTTGCCCCATCCGTATATTTCCAATCCTTGTCAAAACCTATTAGTTTATAACGATACTGGCATTTTAAAGGATTGGCAAAATGCATCGATGAAAACGAGATAACAAAATTGTTCTGCAAATAACTGAGTTCCAGATTTCCGAAGTAACCAACGGCCTGTGGGTTTGAATTTTCGGAAGCAGCGCCGTATTGCGGTTTTTGATTATTGATCAGGATGTCAGTGAGAACAGGCCTTGCCTCAATATGGTTTGATTTAATTTGCTCGGGGTAAAAATAATTTAGCCCGTTGATGCCACCAAAATACAACCTCCCATCCGGTCCTTTAAAAGAAATGCCTACTTTAAAGCTATTGCCTTGTAATCCGTCATTCTTATCGTATTTTGTTAATTTGTTGGTTACAGGGTTTAAACATTCCAGGCCGTTACCACCCATCCAAATATTGCCGAAATTGTCAATTTCCAAACTTTCCACATCGTTGAAAACCCCGTCCTTGCCCGTATACGACTTTATTTCAAATGAATTCTTATTTGTTTTTAAAGAAAGGCGATTTACCCCGCCTCCAATCGTTCCGATCCAATAGGTACTATCATTCTGCGACGATATCGGACACGTGTAATCTGAACTCAATGTGTTACTGTCTAACGTTGCCCGGTATTGTACAAAATTTTTTATATTTCCTTCCTCGTCGATAGATATTTGCTTTAGGCCATTCGTACTGGAGACAAATAACAATGGCTTTTTTTTATTTGCATAAAGGAAATGTCCCTCACTATAGTACTTTACGTGATAAATATTTAATTTATCTTTCCATATTACGCCAAAGCTTTTTCTAAGGTTACCAAACCAAATATTGCCATAACAATCTTTTACAAGCGTCCCAATTGGATATGTTGGAAATCTGTCATAACCAGCCGGCTTCCATAATTCTCTGCCATCACGTTTTAAAATTTCAATACCCGAAAGACTTCCAATCCATAGATTTTGATCATTGTCAAACGTCAGGGCAGTTATTTTATCGCTTTTTAATCTTACAGCAGAATTGTAGGTGTTATAGTATTGAAACTTCAGTGTCTTTAAATTATAACGATTCAGTCCATTGGCAGTCGTGCCAAGCCAGAGATTTTCTCCGTCTTCCAGTACCGACCGAATGTGGTTGCCGGACAAAGTATTGGAGATTTCCGGGTCATGCTGAAGCGTGTAAAATAATTTTTCATTAAGAT
Organism: uncultured Flavihumibacter sp.; assembly: GCA_964237295.1. Lineage (GTDB taxonomy): Bacteria > Bacteroidota > Bacteroidia > Chitinophagales > Chitinophagaceae > JADCRZ01. Next base: position 2,101 of record CAXSIE010000332.1, read on the forward strand.
CACAATAATTTACTCCGCCGCCAAAAGTACCGACCCAAAGACACTCCGTGCGGTCCACAAAAATTTTTGCTATGGAAAAAGAATTTAAATTACGCAGCGAACGTTTGTTATCTAAGATTTCGGTCAGATTTGAGTTAATGTCTAACCTCAGTAAATCAGTGCCAGCATTTAGCCAATAATCAGAATGATTGCCTGCGACTATTCCTTTTATACAATTGTTTGAGTTAGAAGTAACTTGCTTTTCAACCTCTAACGTATCGCTATTTGCTAAAGATGGAGAGCCTAAACCTTTATTGATTAAAAATACCTTGTTACAACTGGCGGTCAGCAGATTTTGGCGATTATCTATATATACTACAGACAAATCCGGATCAGTTACTCCTTTAAGGGTGATGTGCCTGAATTTTCTGTTGCTATCCAATATCCAAATTCCTCTATTACTGGATAAATAAAGCAAGCCGTGCCGGTCCAAAGCGAGATCAGAAAAGTTAACGTTAGCGGGAGCGCTTAACCGTTGCTCTTCGACCCTGTTTTCCTTGATTAAAAATAATTTGAGTTGCCCACCTGCTACACCGTATAATTCTTCCCCAGCAGATTTTACTAATTTATCGAAAGTGGTATTGATCTTTTGAAGGTCATCGAAGTTTGTATATTTTTCAGTTCTTGAGTTAAAACGTTGAAGTCCGTTTTCAGTTCCCAGCCATACGTTCCCGCTATCATCTGGACAAACACATCTTATGCGATTCTTAAAAGCATTTTTTAAAGGCTTGTTACTGTTATAATACTTTTTCAGTGAATAACCGTCATACCTGTTAATGCCAAAGAGTGTTGCCACCCAGATATATCCTTGTTTATCCTGTGAAATGTCATTCGCATCTGTATGTGATAAGCCCTCGTCAACGGTCAGGTAGTGAAATTTGTACGGAAACTGTTGTGCCAGAACAACACTGTTAAAAAGACAGAATGTGGCTAGTATTAGAAGCAGGAGCCCTGCATATGGTTTCTTTTTCGGTTCGAACGATTTTCCCATTTTCATATCTGGCTTACAAATTCCTTTATCGCTGATGAATATAATATTCTGGATGCTGCCATCGGTAAACTCAAGCAACATCCTGCTAATTTGCCGACATCCGCCTTTTTATACCCGCGGAACGCAAACAAAAATAAGCATTCGGTAAATTTTCACTCCTGATTTGTATTTGGAATGTCTGATAGGTATTTTTTTCTTTCCGTACTGTAAATACGAATCATAAACAAAATGTCAAATTTAATGTACGATATGACAACCCCGGAAATTAAATTGCGAAAAAAATGCAGAAAGTAGTGTACAAACATGATGTGGTTAAAAAAACCGAATGGCTCATTTGTTTATTTTATAAGGGTTTGGGAAAGAAGGTCCTTTGAACTGAAAATTACTTGCTCCCAATACCTCAGACTGAAGTCAATAACAATATAATCATCGAACAAAATCACGGAAGATAATCGAGGAACAAGTTTTCAATCTTTAATCGGAATTTGATTATGAAAAATAAATTCGTATTATTAGTGTTGCTGGTAACGCTGATGAGTTGTAATAAAGATACTTTCTATGATAAGTTTGTACCTGAAATATTATACTATCAAAATGCAGATGTGGAGAATGCCGATTTTAAGGAAACTTTACTTGCCAGCGGAACAATACAATACGCGGTTAAAGCAAGAGTGAGCGCTCCTATGAATATTCAAAATGTCTGGTAGCCAGGCCGAGGAACTACTGGAGACATACGGATTTCCAATTGTCACCAAACGTTTATAAGCTTAATTACAAGCCCGATAGAATGCAGCTATTGCTTACTGTTACAGACCGAGACAAACCTTATGTGGCCGTAATTTCAGTTGATAGGAATCTAAATCTGAGAAAGGAAGTTGTGGGCGCATATGTCAGCGCATCAGTCTTAGCAAAAAAATAGTAATACATTACATTTCGCCCATACACAATTAAGAAATGATAAGTTATACAATGAAAAATATCAAAAACATTTTGCTCGTAGTTCTGTATTTAACTGTTTTGCCAAATTTTCTTATTGCGCAAAAGAAAGGTAAACCTAAGGACCAATCTACAAACAAACATTCTCAGACAACACCATGCATGAATGTGCTGGACCGATTCACGGGTGCTAACGTGCCTGCCATGGCAATGGAAGAAGAGTTTGCTCAGTTTGGCAATCCGAACGCAGTAACACCGGCGAATCTGCCTGGAAAGGGTTTATCTCAACATCCGATGCTCTATGTCGGCGAGAACTGCAACAAAATGTTTCTTGTTAAAGACGGCAAGGCAATCTGGACCTATTCTACCGGCACCGGACCAGAATACGACGACGTGTGGATGCTTTCAAACGGTAATATTCTCTTCTCCCGAATGAAATATGTTGCCTTAATCGCCCCGGATAAGAAAGTGCTTTGGCGCTACGATTGTAACAACTCAAAAGGCGCTGAACATACAGAGATTCACGCCTGTCAGCCTATTGGTTTGGATAAAGTCATGTTTGTTGTAAATGGACTTCCACCGAAATTAATGGTCGTTAATACAAGGACGGAATTCATGGACAGTTTCGGCGTGCCCGCATAACGGCGCAAGGTACGTACCTGGTGTCTTTTCTTACCATGAATTGTATTATAGAATACGACAAAAATTTTAAGGAAGTCTGGAGATATGATATTATGTCACCCTGGGCTGCAATAAGACTGAAAAACGGAAATACATTGATCACTGATGAAAAAGAATGGCTTACCCGCGAAGTCAATTTCAAAGGTGAGACAGTGTGGGAGTTCAATTGCAAAACAGATCTTCCCGCAGTATACCAGTTTACCTCGGCACCGCAAAGCTGTACCCGGCTGGCGAACGGCAACACCATTTTCACCTCGCGTGGCAAAAGCGGACAGGGCCCGCAACTGATTGAAGTTACCAGGGATAAGAAAGTAGTCTGGGTATTACAAGACTGGAAAAATATTGGCGACGCTACTGCGGTGCAGATTTTGGATGATCCAGGCATCCCTGAAATTCCGGGACAATCTGAACATTGATTCGACAGTATTAACAGCTATTATGTAGATGATGCATCATCTTTCAAATATCAATAGTTCCATTACAATAATATTGATGGTAATAACCGTGACCAGCTTCTCAACAACAAATTGATTCACCCAAATGGAAAAATTTTGGTGAGACGGAAAAGGGTCTTATATTATTACAGGACCATGGTAACGAAGTCAGTTTTAAAAACGTCAGAATAAAAGAGTTGAATTGAAAATCGATTTGAAGTGCAAAACTTCCAAAAATTCTGAGTGGAGGCTTAACATAAAACGCTTGTTTACTTCACAAAAAGCTGGCACAAAAAAATTAATTCAACTCATTTTTAAGCGCACTAATTTTTATCGATTTAAATTTCACAGCGCCATGCTTGGCGTAAAACCATAAGTAGTCGCCTTTTTGTTCTGGCACACGGTTTACAATGCAGCGCTTGCCGGCGATAGATACATCAATAATGTCACCGTCAATTATCATATCAATTTTAAATAGCTTGTCTAGTCCATCCACTGCCTTTATTGTTGTATTACCGAGCGATACTGTTTTTGTGTTTGCAGATACATTCAACCTGTAGCCGTGGTCAGCTTGCTGGTCTGATCTGAGATACAAACCATACTCTTCGTTTACCCCCAGGGGTTCAAGCTCCATGGTAATCCTGCATCTTAAAGGCACGCCCTCAATATGGGCAGCACCTGCGCCGTTAGGCGCATTGATAGACAAGGCACCTGTCTGATCAAGCTTGCTATCGAGGTCAGTTTGAATAAACAGATTCATAGCTGCACCCGTTTCCGGTAACATTTCCGGAGGGAACTTCGTGTCCAAAGTACCATCCGCCTGCTGGGTAACTTCGCGAAAGATGGCATTACCGCCAAACCTTTCACCGCCATTGTCTTTATTGTCACTCCTGCTGGGGATCCAGGCTGCTGCTATGCGCCTTCCATTCTTAAACTCAGCGGTTTTAACCACATTCGCCCAGGACTCGTTCAAGGCCTGGGACTTTGGTTCCTGCCATGGGCCGTAGGGCTTCCTGGACTGCAAATAATATGTATCACTATTAGTACTATAAACCAGGTAGTACCAGCCTTTCCAATAGAAATAATCAGGGCACTCAGGTACAGTAGACTGACCTGTCAATATTGGCTTCTGCACGATCCAGCTTTTCAGATCTGTTGAGGTAAGATGGACGAGGCAGCCACTTGCATGTCTTAAAACCGGGTTCT
>CAXSIE010000333.1:0-6379 GCA_964237295.1 uncultured Flavihumibacter sp.
ATTCCTCCTTTCAGGGCTTTGGTGATGGATTATCCGCAGGATAAAAATACATTCAACTTAAGTGATGAATATATGATAGGTGACGGCATACTGGCTGCCCCGTTAACCGAAAATAAAGACGAAAGAAAAGTGTACCTGCCTGCAGGGATATGGTACGATTACAATACCAACCAAAAGCTTGAAGGCGGCAAAGAATATAGTATCAGTCCAACCCTTACACAGATGCCCATATTCATCAAAGAAGGAACCATTTTACCATTGGCCAAACCTGTTGAGCATGTAACGCCTGACACCAGATTCGAGATCACCTGTTATGTATATGGTGATGCTGATACCGAAGCCCGGTTGTTTGAAGACGACGGTCTAACCTTTAATTATGAACAAGGCAATTACAATACGGTAACCCTATCATGGAATAAAGGTAAGGGAGCAATAAAACGTAATGGAAAGTTTAAGGACCTGCGTTATGTTATAAAAAACTGGCAGGTTATCAACTGAATTGATTCGTAAGTGCGCCTCCCTGATATGGCGTATTAGCTTAGCAGTTCAGTTATTTTTTAACCGCAAGTTAAAAAACTTACAAGTCCGGTTACTAGGGGGCTTTATTTATTTGATATAATATTTAGCAGTTGCATTGGCTTATAAAATGCAATAACAGCTTTAAACTGCAAATTAATATCCAGGATCAGATTCAATGCTGAATTAACTCCTGGGCAATTGAAAATTAAAAGTAGATCCTCTTCCGATCTCGCTTTCCACCCATATCTTTCCGTTCTGCGCGTCAACAAATTCTTTTGAGATAGCTAATCCCAATCCCGAACCTTTTTCTTTTGAATTCGGAATTTGAAAATATCTTTCAAACAACCTGGGTAAGTATTCCTTATCAATGCCAGGTCCGTAATCGATAACAGAGAAGGTAACATTTTTATCATCTTCTAATGCCCTGACTTCAATGATGCTGTTATTAAAAGAATATTTGATGGCATTTGTTAAAAAGTTGTTCAATACCCAGGTTGTTTTATCAGCATCTGCTTTTATTTCAGCAAGTTCTTTATCAGTTATATCTTTAACAACTATCTCCTTTTCCCTGGCATTGCCGGAAACAGCATTTATGGCATTTTGGATAATCCTGTTCGGGCTCACTTTCGTTACATCCAATTGAATCTTACCTGTTTCTACCTGCGACATGTTTAATAACTCGCTTAATATTTTTAACATTCGCTGGTTATCCTGCTTCAGGTTTTTTATCAGCTCTTTTTGGTCAGATGTAAGTTTACTTACGCGTTCATTCTCTAATAACTTGAGGCTAAAGTCTGAAGAAGCCAAAGGCGTTTTTAATTCATGAGATATTGTGGCAATAAAATTTGTTTTTGCAACATCCAGCTCCTTAAAGGAGGTTATATTTTTTAAAACGATCACCTTGTTTTTTACATCTTCCTGTTCCACTTCAATCACTTCTTTTATAAAATAGTTTTCTCTGTTGTCTACTATTATTTTAAAAGGGGTAGACGTGTCATTTTCAATAAGGAATTTAAATAAATCGTTTTTGGCGCTTATTTCATTAACCGGCTTGTCAACAACATCGTCCGCCGTTATTCCTAATAATTGTAACGCCTGGTAATTTGCAAAAAGCACATTATTATTTTTATCTACACCGATACTTGCATCTCTCATGCTATTGATCACCGCTTCCGCGCGACTTTTCTCAAACATTAATTTATTTAAATTACTGCTTTCAAAATACTGCAGTCGTTCAGCCATTTCATTGAACGCATTAGCCAGCTTTCCGAATTCATCTGTATTATCTATACGAATACGGTGTTTATAATTTTTATTGGCAATTTCTTTTATAGAGTCTGTTAACCTGCTGATTGGATTTGTAACCACAGAAGGAAAATTAAACAGGAACGTGAAAGCAATTAAAAAAACAACACCTCCCAGCGAAATGATGATAGTAAGTGCATCATCGGCAGTTATTTCCGTAACCCGGCTTTTCCTTTGTATCGCTTTCATATTCAAAACCAGTATTGATTGTATCTGATCATCCATTCCCTGCAAATTGCGTTTACTCGTATCGCCTGATTTTAATTCATTTAAATCCAGTCTTAATTGATTTGTAGCTTTCGCTTCTCCCGGTTCGGTGATATTATGCTCCTGCTGTTTTAATGCATCCTCAAAAATGGTTACCGACTTATTAAAGCTCGTGCTAACGTTATTGAGCTGATGCTGCATGGAATGGCAATAAGACAATGTTTCATAATTATCCTGTAAAACATTTTTAACCTCACTTTTAAGCTTTGCCATATAATAAATGCCTGCTCCCCCTGTCAGCAACAGCAACATAAACAGGAAAAAAGTACCGAGCCATATTTTATTTTTTACACTTAATGCCATCATGATAAAATTACCAGGTCAATATTATTTTTGGATAAGGTTTTTAACAGCTGGTTAAAAACACTTGTTTTTAAAATGATCTGAAAAAGGCTGAGATGGGGCTTGCCCAAACAGATGGTAGTAATGCCTTTTTCATTAACTGCTTCCATAATCAATGAAGCGATGTTTTGCCCTTTTTTTTGAATTACTTCCCCACCTAACTGGGTGGCGTTTTTAAAATTGTTGATCAGATGCCTTTGCGCAGCTAAAGAAATTTTGTCCCCGGCTTCTTTCGGGGTTTGCACATACAGCACGTACCACTTGCTGTTATAATAAGAAGCAAGCCTTGCAGTTTTTCGTATTATTTTTTGAGCGATTTCATAATTGGATGAAACGCATGCCATAAATCGTTCATGACGGAAAGCTGTTTGCCTGGCAGTAATCTGATGATCTACTTTTCTTTCAACCTGTCCTGCAACTTCTTTCAAGGCTAATTCCCGCAGTTGTAAAATTTTGTCTGGTTGAAAAAAATTCTGCAGTGCCTGCTGCACTTTGGCATGATCATAAATTTTTCCCTCTTTCAATCTTGAAATCAATTCATCTGCAGTCAGGTCAATATTCACTACTTCATCTGCCATTTGTAATATCTTATCCGGTATGCGTTCTTTTACTTCCACTCCTGTAATTTCCTTAACATCTTCATTGATGCTTTCAATATGCTGAATATTAATAGCTGAGATTACATCAATACCGCCCTCCAATACATCCAATACATCCTGCCAGCGTTTTTCATTTTTACTACCCGGTATGTTGGAGTGAGCCAGTTCATCAATAATCACTACCTGCGGATGCAACAACAATATGGCCTGAACGTCCAGCTCATCTAAAAGTTTGCCTTTATAAAAAACCGATCTCCGGGGGATAATAGTCAGGCCTTCTGTCAGGGCCTGAGTTTCCTTCCTGCCATGTGTTTCAACATAGCCAACCTTTACATTAACACCGTTATTCATTAAACTATGCGCCTCCTGCAGCATGCGATAGGTTTTACCAACACCGGCACTCATACCAAGGTATATTTTTAATCTTCCGCCTGCGCTTTTCTGGCTTAGTTGAAGAAACTGTTGCACTCTTATGTCTTTTTCCTGTTCGCTCATGATTGATCTTTACATCTTTATTAAATTAGTGATTTTAGGCGATTCAAAAATCAATGGAATCTTTTCTGTAATTACTTAACTGTAATCCGGGTTATGGGTTTGCTCAATAGTTTCAAGGATGAGAATTAATATGCTACAGGAAACAATTCCGTCTCCATTCATTTAAGTTTATCCAATTCAATATTCAGTTGTAGTATATTTACACGTGACGTTCCGAACATTCCCAGGAGAGGCGTTTCCGTTTGCTTGTCTACCAATTGTTTAATTTTATCAGCAGGGATGTTTCTAGCTTTCGATATTCTTTCGATCTGAACAAGGGCGCCCTGTGGAGAAAGATGCGGATCTAAACCGCTTCCTGAAGCGGTTACCAGTTCTGAAGGTATCTGCTGTTTCTTTGCCGACGGATTATGCGTTAAGAAAGTATCAATCCTGTCTTGCACCTGTTTTAAATAATCAGGATTAGAAGGGCCTTTGTTGCTGCCGCCACTGCCGGCAGCATTATAACCGACAGCAGAAGGACGGCTGTTGAAATAATTATCGTTGGTAAAGCTTTGTCCTATTAATTTGTAGCCTGCCACCCTGTTATTTACGGTAACCGTTTCACCTTTCCCATGGTTAGGCGCCGCCTGTGCGATAGCCCAGATTAATAATGGATACAGAACCATAAATACTACGATTGATATAACAGTCAATCTGATAGCAGGAAGAAAATGTTGTTTCATTATAATATTTTTAATTGTACTTAATTAAAACCAGATGGAGACCAGGAGATCTATTAATTTGATACCGATGAATGGCACTACCACTCCTCCCAGACCGTAGATAATCAAATTCCTTCTCAGCAATGCGCTGGCCCCGATTGGTTTATAGGCAACTCCTTTCAACGCAAGGGGAATTAACAGGGGAATAATGAGCGCATTAAAAATTACGGCCGATAAAATAGCGCTCTCAGGGCTATGCAGGCGCATGATGTTTAAACCCTGCAAGGCTGGTAAAGAGGTAATGAACAACGCCGGCACTATAGCGAAATATTTCGCAACGTCGTTGGCGATGGAGAAGGTAGTTAACGTTCCCCTGGTCATAAGCAACTGCTTGCCTATCTCAACGATCTCGATGAGCTTGGTAGGATCGTTATCAAGATCCACCATGTTTCCCGCCTCTTTAGCAGCGGCTGTACCACTATTCATCGCTACCCCAACATCTGCCTGTGCCAGTGCAGGGGCATCATTGGTACCATCACCCATCATAGCTACGAGTTTACCGCCTTGTTGCTCCTTCTTTATGTAATTCATTTTATCTTCCGGCTTGGCTTCAGCGATGAAGTCATCCACTCCGGCTTTTTCAGCGATAAATTTTGCCGTCAGCGGGTTGTCGCCGGTAACCATAACCGTTTTAACACCCATCTTTCTTAAACGTTCAAAACGTTCCTGGATGCCAGGTTTAATGATGTCCTGTAATTCAATAACACCTAAAGCTATATTATTGCGACTCACTACCAGGGGAGTGCCTCCATTGGAAGATATATCTTTTACTTTTTGCTCCGTTTCAGAAGGGAATGTATTGCCTTCTTTGATCAGGATATTACGGATAGCATCAAAGGCGCCTTTACGCACTTTGGCACCATCGGCCATGTCTATTCCGCTGCTTCTTGTTTCGGCGGTAAATTTTATAAAAGTTGAATTCCTGGTATCGAAAGAAACGGTATTACCCTTACCCAATTCTATAATGGATTTACCTTCAGGGGTTTCATCGGCAAGTGAAGACATAACGGCTGCTTCTATAAAAGAACTTTCTTCCACGCCTTTTGCGGGATAGAAATTGGTAGCTTTCCTGTTACCGATAGTTATTGTGCCGGTTTTATCTAGCAGAAGCGTATCCAGGTCGCCGGCAGTCTCTACAGCCTTTCCGCTTTTTGTAATAACATTGGCACGTAACGCCCTATCCATTCCGGCGATGCCTATGGCGCTTAATAACCCCCCGATGGTTGTAGGAATCAAACACACAAACAAGGATATAAATGCGGCAATGGTAATGGGTGTATTCGCATACGCACCAAAAGGCTGCAGTGTAACGCATACTATAATAAAAATTAACGTAAAGCCTGCCAGTAATATGGTTAATGCAATTTCATTGGGCGTTTTCTGCCTTGACGCACCTTCCACCAGCGCAATCATTTTATCAAGAAAACTTTCACCAGGGGCAGTTGTAACCTTTACTTCTATTTTATCGGAAAGCACTTTCGTGCCACCGGTTACCGATGATTTATCTCCACCCGCTTCTCTTATAACCGGAGCGCTTTCACCGGTAATGGCACTTTCATCAATCGTTGCAATTCCTTTTACGATCTCCCCGTCCATCGGAATAATATCACCTGGTTCACAAACAAAATGGTCGCCGAGGATCAATTGTGCTGAAGGAACTATTTTCACTTCGTTTACAAAATTATCTCCTACGGAAAAGATTTTTTTGGCAGGGGTGTCCTGCCTTGTTTTACGCAAGCTATCGGCCTGCGCCTTGCCCCTTGCTTCTGCAATGGCTTCAGCAAAATTTGCAAACAGCAACGTGATGAACAGGATAAAGAATACTATTATATTATACACCAGACTGCCCTGTGCTTTTTCTCCGGTGGCTATCCATAAGCCTACAAAAAACATCACTGCGGTACAAATTTCTACCGTAAACATTACCGGGTTTCGAACCAGCGATACCGGGTTTAATTTTACAAAAGACTGTTTGAGAGCCGTTTTTACCAGGCCTGCTTCAAACAGTTTATTAGGTTGATTCTTTGACATGTTATCTTTTTTAATGAGTTCTAAGTAATCTGTTTGCCATCAGCAGTCAGTTATCAGAAA
>CAXSIE010000334.1:0-6355 GCA_964237295.1 uncultured Flavihumibacter sp.
AATTACACAGCATTGAAGCAATGCTACCAGGAATTTTTCCCTCAACTTAAAGATTTTGCTTACGCTCACTTGCAACTTCTTCTAAAAGAATAACAACTTATTATATTTGTACCATACAGAAAATTATGAAGTATTCTCTTACAACTGCGATAGCCATCATGATATGCCTTACTGCATTTTGTCAAAGTAAGCTGCCACCAATAGATCAATCGCCTATGGATATGAGTTACTACCCGGTTAATTATCCGATTCTCAAAATACAGGATAAGATAACGGAGCCACTGATAGCAAGGATTATCTATAGCCGTCCGCAAAGAAATGGCAGGCGGGTTTTTGGAGAACTGGTGGAATATGAAAAAGTATGGAGGCTCGGCGCTAATGAAGCCACAGAAATTGATTTTTTTCAAAATGTCAGCTTTAATGGAAAGGCGGTACCGAAAGGGAAGTATACCTTATACGCAATTCCTACATTGAACAACTGGACGGTAATCATCAATACGGAAACCGATACCTGGGGAAGTTTTAAATACGATATCAAAAAAGATTTAATCAGAGTGGAAGTGCCGGTACAAAGGCTTCCTGAAGCTTCCGATGTTCTTTCTATTTATTTTGATAAAACAGCACTGGGCTTTAATCTTGTAGCAGCATGGGAAAACACTGGTGTTAGTGTTCCTATTACAATCAGCGTAAAGCCTACAGTGAAAACACCGGTAAAAGCAATTAAAAAAAAGTAACAGGTAAGGCTGAGGCTATCATTGGTAAAAATCTAATATGTTAACATAAAAGAAAATATTCCGTTTTAAAACAAACAACCGCTGAGAAATCTCAGCGGTTGTTTGTTTTGAATTGTTGTATGCCTGATAACTTTAATAAGGTTTATGCCTTTTTATATTTCTCCAATAGCTCTATCTGCCCGTTGCCATCAATATTTATTGTGATCCAGTTTTTATCGTCTTCAAGTTTAATATGATAATTTATTTCATCGCTGGTAGTCAACTCCGTTACACCGAAAATTCTTTTATCCTTATATTTACTTTTAATTTTACAAAGGATATTGGCAGGTAGTTGTTGTTCTGTATAGTACCTGGTTGACCTCAAAAAGTTTCCACCTGTGTCAAATTTTACATTGGTTTTTATGCCTGCCCGAACGAAACTTACTTCGTAATAATCTGCATGATCATACCATTTTACATTCCTGGCATTATTAAAAATTGTTTCAAAGGATTTCAATACTTTGTCATTGGGCATCATCGCAAATGACTTTGCTGCTATTATAAAAAAGCAGGAAATCATGAATGTTTTTTTCATTGTGATACATTTAAAAGTTTAAGATTCAGTAGTATTTGAAAACAAATCTATATGCATTTAAAAATCAGTAAAGAATATATTTATGACTGGTAAGTTAAAATGAATTTAAATATCAGAAGGTGTCCTTGTAAATAACAGAAACGCGATAAACACTGATCAGACCTGAAAATCCTGTGATGAAGATGCCATGCCAGCCTTCGTTTTCCCGATTAAGTTTTTGTTAAACTGGAAGTGCGGAAAAATGCACGACATTTTTCGTACTTATGATCTAAGTAATATGTCAAGTGTCATGTTAGGTATTGAATTAATTCATTGCATTTGCAGGTTTTTCTTAATGGCTGGCTATTAAAGCAAGTTTGCACCTTAAACTTCCTCATCTTTACAACAATTAAAAACTTTCAATCATACAATATGAAGCTCGCTACCAAATTTATACATGCCGGTGCTGAACCTGATCCAAGCACAGGCGCTATAATGACTCCAATATACCAGACATCCACCTATGTTCAATCTGCACCTGGTAAACATAAAGGTTTTGAATATGCCCGTTCACAAAACCCTACCCGTAAAGCTTTGGAAGAAGCATACGCTATTATTGAAAATGGCAAATACGGACTTGCATTCAGTAGTGGTGTTGCTGCTACCGATGCAGTTATTAAATTACTGCAACCGGGTGATGAAGTAATAGCCGCCAATGATATGTACGGAGGCACTTACCGGCTTTTCACTAAAGTATTTGAAAAATTTGGAATTAAATTTCACTATGTAAATATGGAAGATAGTGAAAACATAAAGGCGTTTATAAATAGTAATACCAAATTAATCTGGCTTGAAACTCCTACCAACCCGCTAATGAATGTTGTTGATATTGAAGCGGTGTCAACAATTGCAAAACCTATGAACATCCTGGTTTGCGTAGACAATACGTTCGCTTCCCCTTACCTGCAAAACCCTTTAGACCTCGGTGCTGATATTGTTATGCACTCTGCTACAAAATACCTTGGCGGGCATAGCGATGTTATCCAGGGATGCCTTGTAATGAATGATGATGCACTCAGGGAGAAACTGTACTTTCTACAGAAAAGCTGTGGTGCTGTTCCCGGACCCATGGATTGTTTTTTAGTTTTACGCGGTATTAAAACACTTCACGTGCGCATGAAACAGCATTGCGAGAATGGTACCCTCATTGCTCACTGGTTAAAAAATCATCCCAGGGTTAAACATGTTTACTGGTGTGGATTTGAAGACCACCCCGGCTACCTGATTGCAAAAAAACAAATGCGAGATTTCGGCGGAATGATGAGTTTTACGCTTAAAGATGATAGCATGGAAACTGCTTTTAAGCTTTTGTCATCCACAAAAATTTTTGCATTGGCTGAAAGTCTTGGTGGAGTAGAATCACTAATAAACCACCCCGCTTCCATGACGCACGCTTCCATACCAAGAGAAGAAAGGATTAAAAATGGATTATCAGATTCCCTGATCCGTTTAAGCGTAGGCATTGAAGATGCTGATGATTTGATAGAAGATCTGAAACAGGCTATCGAACAATCCTGAACGCTGATTTAATCTTGAGCAGGAAGCGGCAAGGTGGTGAAGCAATAGACGTATCATACAATACGGCGCAAGAAGGCCACAAAGGCACGGAGGCACAAAGTAACACCAAGGTTTTTCTTAGTGCTTTCTTGTACCTCCGTGCCTTTGTGGCGCTTTGATATTGCGAAGCAGGTAAATTGTTATCATTGCATATTCTTTAAGCAATTATGAATGATTTTAAAAAACTGGAAACGTTTTTGAACAATAAAGTAGAAGAGTACAATCAGCCTTCATTTATTAAAGATGATCCTGTATGCATACCACATTTGTTCTCAAAAAAGCAGGACATTGAAATTGCAGCATTTTTTGCAGCTATTTTTGCATGGGGCAATCGTACCACTATTATAAATAAAAGCAGGGAGTTAATGTTGATGATGGATAATGCTCCTTACGATTTCATAAGGAATCATGAAATGAATGATCTGAAGAAATTAGTTGAATTCAGACACAGAACTTTCAATGCAACAGATCTTTTATATTTTATTGAATTTTTCAGGTTCCACTATTCACATAGTAATTCTTTGGAAAAGGCATTTATACAATCCATGAAGCCCGGAGACAGCTCTACAGAAAATGCATTGAACGGATTTTATCACTATTTTTTTTCATTGGAAGACGCGCCACCCAGAACACACAAGCATATTGCTTCACCGGCAAAACATTCAACCTGCAAAAGGCTCAGTATGTTTATGCGATGGATGGTAAGAAAAGATAAGAAGGGTGTTGATTTTGGCATCTGGAAACTCATTTCCCCGGCACAACTTGTTTGCCCGATAGATGTTCACGTTGCGCGTGTTGCCAAGCGGTTAAACATGTTACAAAGATCCCAAACCGATTGGCAGGCAGCCCTTGAATTAACTGACTGCCTAAAAAAATTTGACAGGAACGACCCTGTTAAATATGATTATGCTTTATTTGCTTTAGGCGTAGTTGAAAAATTTTAAAGAGTTTGTTAGATGTTATGGATAAAAACTATGTAAAGGAGGTAAGGGAAATAATTGAACAGGAGTTAGTTTTTACCTGTGCAGATAATGCAGACAACCAGTGGTTGTTTGCGTTAAGCACAAGGATAAATGATTTAATTCTGAATAATTTTAATAAGCTGATTCTTTTGTTATACCGTTTGGATATTAATGAACCTAAGTTAATGAAACTATTAAAAGACGCTCCTGGTTCTGATGCAGGCACTATAATTGGAAAACTTATTGTTGAAAGGCAATTGCAGAAAGTAAAAACACGTGAAACGTTCGGTAAGAAAGATATCAATATCAACGATAATGAAAAATGGTAAGTGCCCTTCTTACTATGCTTCTCTTACTAAGCTTCTCTTACTAATGGTGCATTAACTCTCTTACCTTTTCTTTATCTTCCTTTTCCTTTTTGAGGTCGAACATGGTGCCAAATACACGGTCCCATAGAGTAGTGCTTACACCAAATCCCTGATGTTCATTTTTATAATGGTGCAGGTGATGGTTTCTCCAAAGAGGTTTCATCCATTTATAAGGCGGGTTCCAGGCATGGATGGCGAAATGCATGGACCCATACATAAGATAACCAAATATAAAACCTGGAAAAAACATAAATACATGAGTACCTAACAGGGAGTAAAACAAGGAAAAAAATAAGGAGGCAATTATCAAACTTGGAACCGGGGGCATAAATAAGCGTTCTTTATCTCTTGGATATTCATGATGATTGCCATGAAGCACATAAATAAAACGCTGCACCCTTGGATTATCAGCAATAAAGTGAAAAGCAAAGCGGTGCATCAGGTATTCAAAAAAAGTCCAGGAAAGCATTCCTGCAAGAAAAACAGCAGTAATAAATAAGGGGGAAAAGTTAAATTTGTTGTAGCTGCTCATCACTAAATAAACAATCAGAGGTAAATACATACCCCAGATTACAAGAGGATGCGTCTTGGTTAACATTTCAACATACTGGCTTTTAAAAAGTGTTGCCTGGCCTTTATTATGGATTTTATCGAATTTCATTTATAGTAAATTAATGCTAGTAATTTTACCGTGCAAATTTAATATAATTTATCTTTTACAATTCACTACGTATAGTGAATTGTACATAACTTATTTATATGATATGGATATTAATATTGATAATCAATTTATAATGCCCATTTTAACAATTTGATCACAGTTATTTTTAATAAACTGTTTACGGTTCTAATTAAAGTTGGACGCAACAGGGGATTTTTTATTTTAATGTCAGTATAAATCTATTGTTATGGCAACCGTGATGGACGCTTGATATCAGCCTTTAGCTGTAAGAGGAACACACCAGGCCTTAACTTCCTGATATCTGGAAGCTTGCACCTGATGAATACGTAGTAAACACTACATATGATTATCTTAGAGACAATATTCTTATCATTTTTTTTATAATCTGAATAAATTAGCTAATGAAACTGGTTTCTTATATCAAAGACGAACATGAGCAACTGGCTATTCTTGCAGGTAATACTTTGTATGATATGGATGCGCTTCACCCTGAATTGCCTTCTAGTATGAGTATGTTCCTGAATTACTGGGATGACTATTTTCCTTTGGCAAAAGCTATCAATGAATCAATAAAACAAGGGAAAATTTCTCTTAACCAGGGATTATCTCTTGGATCCGTAAACCTGATATCGCCTGTTCCCTTTCCTGCTTCATGCAGGCGGGCAATAGTAGCTACTACCGGTTCGGTAAACGAGCAAGATCTTAATCAGGCAGGTACCAGGCCGTATCCTGCCTTTCATTTTATTAATCATCATTGTGTTCAGGGCCCGGGCGATGTAAGTTTTATGCCGGATCATCTTGAAAAGCCCGACTTTGAGATGAGTGTTGCCATAGTTGTTTCATCGCGTTGCAGAAATATTACAGCAGAAGAGGCCGGCCAGCATATTGGCGGTTATATGATCATGAATAGAGTAATAGCACAAAACGATCTTTTAAATAAAGATATTGCCAATGTGTTAGGGCCGTGGTTAGTTACTCCTGATGAATTGGAACCATTTGTTATTTCCATGGAAGATCATGCAGGCAACAGCTTTAGCTTAAACGTAAAATGCAGCGTGAACGGTAAACTTTTAACTGAAAACAATTTTTCAGATATGGATTGCACGTTTGCTGAAATATTGGAAAGTTGCGCTTACGGTGCCGATTTACAGCCTGGTGATATCGTTACTACCGGCGGAATGATTATGGGATGTTACTTAAATCTTAATGAAACCGGCAAACGGAACCATCCTGGCTATTTAGAACAATGGCTCCGGGAAGGAGATGTAGTAACGATTGAAATTGACGGATTGGGAACTTCAACCATCACAATAGCCGCGGAGGATAGTGAATTTTCTTTATTGCATCATTGAAACATTACTGATAACCTTTTTAATTACTACATATTTCTACTCAAAGGCTTTATTCCTAATACCCCGATCATAAATCTTTCGATCTCG
>CAXSIE010000335.1:0-860 GCA_964237295.1 uncultured Flavihumibacter sp.
GAAACAACGTATATGCAACATTCATTGCAGAATTTGATAATACACACAATAGTTTCCGTCAAATTTCAGGACCAAAAAACGGAAGCGAGCAGCCGCTTGGTGTTTACAATGTTTGCTATGAAAGAACTAATAATACGGACGGTAGTAAAGATACCTGTTGTTTTAGTGTAACTGTAACCTGTAACAATACTCTTGTAACTGATAAAGGCCTGCAGGTTTCTACATCCCCTAACCCAACCAGTAATTATTTCAGGTTGAACATTACCACTGACAAGCATGAACGCATCAGTATGCAGGTAACCGATATAATGGGAAGGATCATAGAATCAAGGTCGGCAATCAGTGTTGGTGAAGCGCTGGAAATGGGCAGCCATTATAAACCGGGAATTTATTTTGCACAGGTTATTCAGGGGTCGAAAAAAGTAATTGTAAAATTGATTAAGCAATAATTTTTTATAACCACAAAGTAAATACAAAGGGGAAGAAAAGGTTACATTGAGGAATTCTCTGTGTAATCTCTTCTTCTCCTTTGTATTTACTTTGTGGTTAAAAAAAATATTCGCCCCAACTGTTTATCTTCATCTTGCAAACAAATCATATCATAAAGTGAACAGTCAGCGATTAACAAATAGAGTGGCATTAATAACCGGAGCTTCGAAAGGCATTGGTAAAGAAATCGCTATAACATTAGCGGCATCAGGAGCAACAGTGATCGTTAATTATAACAACAGTAAGTCGGAAGCAGATGCTATCGTGTCATCTATTAAGGCGGGTGAAGGTCAGGCGTTTGCTATACAGGCAGATGTTTCAAAAGAAGCTGCTGTAAACCTACTGCAAAAAAAAGTTTGGCTTACTGCTAA
>CAXSIE010000335.1:870-3118 GCA_964237295.1 uncultured Flavihumibacter sp.
TTTACAGGAACGGTTGACATTTTAGTTAATAACGCCGGTGTGGGTCCCATAAAGCCGTTTCTGGAGCTTACACTTGCTGATTTTCAGCGGTCCATTGACATTAACCTCACTTCCAGCTTCCTGGTTACGCAGGCTGCATTGCCCGCAATGATAGAAAAGAACTTCGGACGCATTATCAATATCTCTTCCATAGCTGCACAATTGGGCGGTGTTATCGGTCCGCATTATGCTGCTGCCAAAGCAGGACAGCTCGGCTTAACGCATTCTTATGCTGCTTTGCTTGCTAAATACGGCGGCATCACTTCTAACGCCATAGCCCCGGCGCTTATTGAAACCGATATGATCAGAAATAACCCGAACATCAAACCGGCGATTATTCCTATTGGCCGTTTCGGCCAGCCTGAAGAAGTAGCCGATATTGTATTGTTACTGGCCACCAACGGATATATCAACGGTCAAACCATCAATGTAAATGGTGGCTGGTATATGAGCTGATCATCTGTACATGCTTCCGGAACTTCACCTGCCTGATAACCGGATGCTTATCTCTTTATCATCATAATAAATTAACATAGTTATAAAAATGGAATACAGACAATTAGGACATTCAGGTTTAAGAGTACCCGTATTAAGTTTTGGCACAGCAACTTTTGGCGGAGGCAATGAATTTTTTAAAGCCTGGGGAAGTACACAGGTAGACGAAGCAACACGGTTGGTGAATCTTTGCCTTGATGCCGGCGTTAACCTGTTCGATACTTCCAATGTATATTCAATGGGCGCTGCTGAAGAAATTCTGGGGAAAGCAATTACAGGATTAAGGGATAAGATGATCCTGTCAACGAAAGCAACCTTTCCCATGTCGGATGCTATCAATGATTACGGCTCATCGCGTTTACATATCATTAAAGCCTGCGAAGAAAGTCTGAAACGATTGAATACCGATCATATCGATGTGTACCACATGCATGGTTTTGATGGCAATACGCCTGTGGATGAAACGCTGAAAGCTTTAGACAGCCTGGTTCAGAGCGGCAAGGTACGTTATATCGCCTGTTCTAATTTTTCCGGATGGCACCTTATGAAATCCATATCGGTATCGGAACGTTATGGCTGGTCGAAATACGTTGCGCATCAGGCATATTATTCATTGCTTAACCGTGACTATGAATGGGAACTGATGCCGCTGGCCATCGATCAGCAAATCGGCACCATTG
Organism: uncultured Flavihumibacter sp.; assembly: GCA_964237295.1. Lineage (GTDB taxonomy): Bacteria > Bacteroidota > Bacteroidia > Chitinophagales > Chitinophagaceae > JADCRZ01. The sequence continues at coordinate 2,085 of CAXSIE010000335.1, forward strand.
TGTGGAGCCCTTTAGCCAGTGGTAAGCTGAGTGGCAAATACCGCAGGAACCAGCCGTCTCCTCACGATGCCCGGGTTGCACAAGGTGGCAGTCCCGTAGAAAGTACCTCTGTTGATGAGGAAAGGCTGTATGATATCGTTGAGGTGTTGGATGAGCTTGCGCAGGAAACCGGTAAAACAATTGCCCAGATATCGCTTAACTGGTTGTTGCACCGCCCAACAGTTGCCACTGTTATCATTGGAGCGAGGAACGAAGAACAGCTAAAACAAAACCTGGAAGCGGTAGGATGGGAGTTGACCATACCGCAAATTAAAAAACTCGACAAAGCAAGTGATGTGCACCCGGCTTATCCTTACTGGCATCAACGACAGTTCCCTATGCTGAATACAGCACCAAAGTTATATTAGGCCACAAAGACATGAAGGCACAAAGGAGCACCATGAAATTCTTTGTCTTCCTTTGTGCCTTCGTGTCTTTGTGGCCTGATTTATTATGTTTTTTTTAATCAACTTCACAAATGATGTACATTTAAACATCGAGTAACAGCTATACGAAAAACATCCACGTTATGATACAAACCAATGATTCAGAACCAAGCCGTCGCAAGGTTCTTAAAATGCTTGCAGCAGGCTCTGCCGCAGGTGTGTTTGGACTCTTTGATACATCAAAGGCCCGTGCCGAAAAATATGAAACGCCTTCCTATCAAAAAGGCGCTCCGCCAGTAACCATCACTAAAGTCAGGGCCATTATTACAGCTCCCGGCGGTTCCAATCTTGTTATAGTAAAAGTGGAAACCTCAGAACCGGGTTTATACGGTATCGGCTGCGCAACCTTTACCCAAAGGGCGGCAGTGGTGGTTCCTGCAATAGATATTTACCTCAATGATTTTTGTAAGGGACGTGATGTTGATAATATTGAAGACATGTGGATGTCGGCTTATGTAAGCTCTTACTGGAGGAACGGGCCTGTTTTAAATAATGCACTTTCCGGACTCGACCAGGCCCTGTGGGATATTAAGGGCAAACGTGCAAAAA
>CAXSIE010000335.1:3128-6078 GCA_964237295.1 uncultured Flavihumibacter sp.
TGCAAGCGGCGTTACCGTTGAAGCCATCGCAGACTCGGTACAAAAATTTATGGACCAGGGATGGCGTCACGTTCGAATACAGCAGGGCGGTTATGGTGGTGTGGGCGCTTTTGGCGAAATAGTGCCTGATTTTAAATCCTCCAACTATTCCAGGCAAAGCGATGGATATTCAGACCAGGCCGAATACCTGAGACGTGTTCCCAGGATGTTTGATTTTATTCGCAAAAAATGCGGTGAAAAAGTAGAGTTGCTTCACGACATGCACGAGCAGGTAGAGCCCGTACAGGCTATCAATATGATCAAGTCGTTAGAGCAGTACCGTCCGTTCTTTATTGAAGATCCCTTCTCACCGGAAAATATGTTATGGTTCAAGCAGCTACGCAATGCTACCATGGTGCCTTTAGCGATGGGAGAGCTGTTTAATAACGTCAATGAATTCAGGGATCATATGGTAGACCGGTTATTTGATTTTATCCGTTGCCATATCTCACAAATCGGAGGTATTACGCCGGCGATGAAAGTAGCGCGCCTGGGTGAGTGGTTCAATATAAGAACTGCCTGGCATGGTCCCGGTGATACCTCCCCTGTCGGTCACCAGGCTAACAATCATATAGACCTTGCCGTGTATAATTTCGGCATCCAGGAAGGCCAGGTTTTTAATGAGAAAGTGCAATCGGTTTTTCCCGGATGCCCGGTAATAAAAAACGGATATTATATTGTAACCGAAGAACCGGGACTGGGAATAGATATCAATGAAAAGGAAGCGGCAAAGTATCCAATAAAATTCCAGGGTATGGGAACGCTGCGCAAGGGCGATGGCACGATCATAAAACCATAACATAAGTTTTTGCTTCATAAAAAATAACCGCAGAAAACACAGGAGGAAAAGAAAAAGCAACCTCTGTGTTATCTCTTCTTTAACTCCTGTACTTTCTCTGTGGTTCAAAGAAAACATATGAAATTCATATTCATTCTTTCCTTCTTGGCCGCCAGCCTGGGCTACCTGCCCCCGTTAGATGAGTTCCCGCAATCCGCAATCTCTAACGGCATAGTAAACGCTACCTTACTGCTACCTGATAGCACCTCCGGCTACTACCAGGGTACACGCTTCGACTGGTCGGGAGTAATCAAAAGCCTTGAATACAAAAACCACAGCTATTTTGACGTGTGGTTCAAAAAGTACGATCCAAAACTTCATGACGCTATAACCGGCCCGGTAGAAGAGTTCGGTGCAATAGGCTATGATGATGCAAAGCCCGGAGCGCATTTTTTAAAGATAGGCGTAGGCGCACTTCTTAAAGCCAATGAAAAACCATACTCTTCATTTTTGTTATATGAGATAGCCAATCCTGGCAAATGGCAGGTAAAAACATTGAAAGACCGGGTTGAGTTTACACAGGAATTAAAAGATGAAACCGGCTATGCTTATTTATACCGTAAAACGGTACAGTTGGTAAAAGGAAAGCCCGAACTGATCCTGGAGCACAGCTTAAAAAATACCGGCACCAAGCAGATAGAAACAAGTGTGTACGATCATAATTTTTTTCTTATCGACAAAGCGCTGACCGGTCCCGACATCAAAATCAAATTTCCTTTTCAGATCAATGGTACCGGCAGGGGAGTGGGTACGTTTGCTGAAATAAATAACAAACAAATCAGTTATACAAGAAAACTAAACGAAAAAGAAGATGTTTATATTGGTGCATTGAACGGTTACGGCAGTGATGCAGGTGATTATGATTTCAGGATTGAAAACCATCAATCAATAAGGGCAGATAAACCTTTAGACAAGCTGGTGTTTTGGGCTTGTCCTACGGTTTCTTGTCCGGAGCCGTATATCCACATTAAAGTGGATCCGGGTAAAGAATTTAAGTGGAAGATTAACTATGAATTTTATGAGATACGGCAGTAGTTATCAGCCGTTAGTTATCAGCTATCTGCATTCGGGAATCTACAATTAACTGTAAAAGATACGGATACTAATTTCCTGCTGATAGTTATTCCATAACGATGAAAAAAATGAATACCCGGAAATATATAACGATTACGTGCCTGATTTTAGGAAGTTATTTAATTTATAGTTGGAGCGCAATGGATGGCCCGACGGAGACCGGTAAGGATTGGCCGGTTTATGGCGGCAACAAAGCCGGTAACCGTTATTCGCCTTTAAAGGGGATAACCATTGAAAATGTAAAGCATTTAAAAGTTGCATGGACCTACAATGCAGCCGTTACAAAAACCGGTGACATCCAGTGCCAGCCGATAGTTATAAATGGTATTATTTATGGCACTACTCCGGATCTGAAGCTCTTTGCCCTCAAAGCCGGCACAGGCGAAGAAATATGGAAGTTCACTCCTTCAAAAGAAGACAGGCCGCATCAGAATCGCGGTGTAACGTATTGGGAGAACGGGGACGACAAACGCATTTTGTACACGGTTAGTTCAAAATTATATGCTGTAAATGCCATAACAGGAGCAATCATCAAGAGCTTCGGCGATAATGGAAGAGCCGATCTGCACGAGGGCCTTCAGACCAATATGGACTATGATGTTACCAAATCATCTATCAATGCTACCAGTCCGGGTATTGTCTATAAAAATACATTTATAATAGGTTCTACGGTGTCAGAGGGAGGAGATGCTATCCCCGGTCACATTCGTGCATTTGATGTGGTAACGGGAAAGCTAGCCTGGGTTTTTCATACCATTCCGCTGCCCGGCGAATTCGGCTACGACACCTGGCCGAAAGATGCCTATAAAAGAATAGGCGCTGCCAACTGCTGGAGTGGATTTACACTGGATGAAAAACGGGGTGTGGTATATTTTGGCACAGGCTCCCCCGCATGTGATTTTTATGGTGCAGCCCGTACAGGCGCTAACTTGTTTTCCGATTGTATCATGGCGCTGGACGCGCAAACCGGTAAAATGAAATGGTATTATCAAACCATAC
>CAXSIE010000335.1:6088-6353 GCA_964237295.1 uncultured Flavihumibacter sp.
CCATGATCTTTGGGACCGCGATCACCCTTGTCCGCCAAACCTGATAACGGTTACCCATAACGGAAAAAGGATTGATGTAGTGGTACAGGCCACCAAAGATGGAATGGTGTATGTGCTTGACCGAGATAAAGGTATTTCAATATTTCCTGTAGAGGAGCGCCCGGTGCCCACTAAAGGTTTGCCCGGCGAACATCCTTATCCAACCCAGAAGTTTCCATTGATGCCTGCACCATTCACCCGGCAGGTGTTTACTGAAGCGGATATT
>CAXSIE010000336.1:0-4050 GCA_964237295.1 uncultured Flavihumibacter sp.
GAACCGCTGGTAAGTATCATGCGCCACTTTCAACAGCCCGTCCTGTTGAAAATATCCCATTGAAGCTACAAAGGATGTTTTTCCCTGACCGCCGGAAACGGATACTGTATGTTGGGTTAACGGTGCCCGGCCTGGGTATAAAACGTCGATCCAGTCTGTATTGCCTACATAACGGTATTTGGATTGACTGATGGCCGGGTCTACATAAACGGAAGGATTGCCCATTGGGTCCCTAAGATAGGCGGCCGCATTAATGGAATCCTGTACCGTATATTTTTCGGAAGCCGTCGCCCCACCGGAGAGTGCACCTGTTCGATCGGCATCCCTGTGTGCTGTAATATATTGAAGGGAATTCATATAATCAGGCATCCTGGTAGGCCGGGTGGTGGTATATGATCCTGAATAACTGATACGGACAGGTGCGTTTTTTTTAGGCGTTTTGGTAGTGATCAATATTACGCCGAATGCACCCCTCACACCATAGATAGCCGCGGAGGCGGCATCTTTTAATACGGTTACAGTTTCTACATCGTCCGGATTGATGAGGTTGGGATCCATCTGAACACCGTCTACCAACACTAATGGTACCGCACCATTATTGATACTGTTGGTACCGCGTATATTAAAAGTGGCTCCTGTTCCGGGGGCGCCATTGAGCCTGTTAATATTAAGATTGGGGATCAATCCCTGTAAACCGGCGGCAAGGTTGGTGATAGGCCGGCTTTCCAGCTTGTCTCCGTTAATGCTGGCAATGGCGCCGGTAAGGTTTTCTTTTTTCTGCGTTCCATAACCTACTACCACCACTTCATTCAGGGCGCTGTTTTCCACATCAAGCTGAACGGTGATTTTATTGTTACCGGTAACAGCAATTTCCTTCTGAACATAACCGGTATAACTTACAATCAGTACCACCCGGCCGTCAGGAACCTGTAGCCTGAAACTTCCATTAAGGTCGGTTACTGTTCCGATAGTAGTGCCTTTAACAACGACACTTACATTAGCCATCGGTTCCGTTTTTTCATTGGTGATCACCCCCGTTACGGGCCTGTCCTGTACTTCGGCAGCCGGTTGTTTTTCCAATGCAACCTCTTTAACAACAGGTTCTTCCTGCGCAGGAAGTGCGTAAAGCAATATTTTGTTATCAACGATTTTGTAGTTTATACCCATCGGTTTCAGCACCTCTTCTATAAAGCCGCCTAATTTTTTATTAGTTACATTAAAAGAGATCTTCCTTTCTGACTGAATGGCTTCAGGGCTGTAAAGGAACTGAACTGAAGTTTGATGTTGAAGCAGTGCGATTACTTTGTATAATTCAACCTGCTTCGCAGATGCAGACACGGTCTTATTAAGAAATGTCTGGCCTTCCGTTTCACTTGCATGAAGTGAAAGCGTAAAAAAAAATACAAGGAAAATTGGTAAAACGGTTACTTTCATTGCAAACAGGATTGAAGCAATCAAATGATTTTTCATAATTTTAAAAAGTTTTGTTCGTTAATGAGATTCGGGCAAAATCTACTGCATAGCAATATGCTGCCGGTAGTGCGCCAACATTACCGGCATTTATTACACACAGCATCAAGGTGTCAGGTAATAGTAAAAATGTAGAGAGTCATAGCAGTTTGTTTTAGTGAGAAAATCAAATTCAATTACATCCCCTTCCCCGTATCAGGATTTTTGTTCCTTTTACTTCGTAGGTAGCATTCACCATCTGGCAAATAGCATCGAGCTTGAGATATAGATTCATATCCGTTAAGGGTCCGGAAAAATGGCAGTTGTTTAAATTTTCGTTCTCCACTTCGATATCTATTCCATACTCTTTTCCAAGCAATATTAATATTTCCGACATCGGTGTGGGTTTCGCATAAACTGCTTCCAGGTGTAAAGTGTCTTTTTTAGCATCCTGTTCAACATGGGAAATAGGTAACGGAACGTCTACCAGTGAAGATTCAAACTTGTTATCTTCTTTCAGGTAAACGGCTTTCTGATTGGGTGTCAGGATCAATCCATTATTATTTTTATTTTCGTCAGCTGCTTCGTCCTTATACTTCTCATAAATCTCTACTTTACCGGTGCTCACGGCAACTTCTATTTTGCCATGGATGTCATCGGTTTTTATATTAAAACTGGTTCCCAATACATGCGCCACCAGGTTTTGACAATACACATAAAAAGGGCGCTTTTTATTTTTACTAACTTCAAAAAATGCTTCCCCCTCAAGGAACACTTCTCTTTTAAAGGGTAAGAAATTTCGCGGATAATTTAATACAGATCCGGGCTGCAGGGTTATAATGCTTCCATCTTCCAGTTGATACTTTAAAGCTTTCCTGCCATTATTAACTTTTTTCAGGAAGTTGATGCTTCCATTGGCAACATTAGCCAGCGATGTATTCTTTTTTAATGGGAAAGTATAAAAACAAATGCCTGCAGTTATTAAAGCAAAAGCTGCGCCTGTAAGTATTCTTTGAACCAGCCGGATTTTCTTCATGCTGATTTCAGCTATGGGAACGGGGAACGTAAAAGGATTGTGAGAAAAATTTTCATAGGGAAGAGAATGGTCTGTTATTGTGGGTTTTTCATCTGGTGCGTTATTTTCCATCGCTGACGATAGCCGCTGGTATTCTAACGAAAGTTCGCTTTCATCCAGTTGTAAAGATAACAGGTTGATCAACTGATCGGCGTTAATAACACAATCTAACTTTTCAGGATGGTTGCTGATCCAACCCTGCCAGAAAGCAACGTCCCTATCATTCAGCCTGAAATAATACCTCAGGTATGATTCATCGGAAGCAAAATCTTCTGGTTCGTAAAGAAGAAAGTCCATTCTGAAAAGCTTATATAGGCAAGTGCAGAGAACCCGCTTTTTTTACCAGAGTTTTTTAATATTTATTTTCATTAAATGCTGAAGTGGTAAAAAAAAAACTTACAAAGTTCAACACAACACTAGAAAAGAAAGAAATTTAATGATTTGCGGAGTATCTTCATTGCGTTATAAACATGGTTGTAAACAGTTCTGGGTGTGGCTTTGGTAAAAGCGGCAATCTCTTCGTAAGACTTGTTTTCGAAAAACTTCATCCTGATAATTTCAAATTCTCTCTTAGAAAGCTGGTGAATGGCTCTTTGCACCCTTTGCTTTAACTCTTCTTTTGATTGTAACTGAATGATGAGCTCTTCGTAAGAAAGTTCTACACCGGCTACATTATCCTCATCTTTTCCCGTAACATAATAATGTTGCTCTTTGGGAAATTCCTTTAAAATTTTCCTGATCAGATAGGTCTTGAGATAAAATCCTACATGCTGCACCTCCGGCAATGCTTTTCTTTTTTTCCAGATCTCCAAAAACATTTCATGTATGCAATCCTTTGCCAGTTCTTTGTTGGAACATTTTTTAAATCCTGTAACAAAAAGAAACTGGTAGTAAGTCTTATACATATCTGTAAAAGCGCTTCTATCACCGTTCTTTACAGCTTTCCAGCCTGCATCATCTGCCATCATTTTCGAAACCAGTTTACATGAATTAAAAAAGGCATCCGGTTATTCCTGCTCAAGATAGCAGATTTTTAAAAAACATGGAGATCATTTCAGTGAATTAATGCTATCAGCAGCCGGCTGGAACAGGTTTCTGGAAAAGGTTCAAAGGAATAAGAGGGTTGAATGTTGATACTACATTGTACAGGTAGCTTTTTTTGAACCGCAGAGAAAAGGTTTCTCTCTGCAGTTCAAAAAAAACACCAATCTCAGGAGTATTCTTCAAACAATCCCTATCTTGTAAGCATTCAAATTTTAAAACGGTTTTCCTTGAGATGTATTCTAATCTTCAGCACCCTGCTGATCGGCTTTTCAGTTATCGCGCAAAAAAAGAACGATAGCTATAAGATGTTGATGCATAAAGCCGCATCGCCCATAATTATCGACGGTATAATGAATGAAGAAGCCTGGAAGCAGTCGGATGTTGCTACAAATTTTTATATGGTGCTGCCGATGGATACCAGCAAGGCAAAAGTAAATACAGAAGTAAGAATGATGTATGATGAGGAACGCATTTATATTATG
>CAXSIE010000336.1:4060-6347 GCA_964237295.1 uncultured Flavihumibacter sp.
TAAACCGGGAAAATATATGGTAGAATCGCTCAGGCGTGATTTTACCTTTGGGAAAAATGATAATTTTTTGCTTTTCATGGATCCGTTCGACGATCAGACCAACGGCTTCACCTTTGGTGCCAACGCGGCAGGAGCCCAATGGGATGGAACTTTATACGATGGTGGCAAAGCCGATCTTAGCTGGGATAATAAATGGGTTTCCGTTGTAAAAAATTACCCCGATAAATGGATCTTCGAAGCTTCTATTCCTTTTAAATCCATTCGCTATAAAAAAGGTATTACCAACTGGGGGATAAACTTTAGCAGGCTTGATATTAAAGCCGCGGAAAAATCAAGCTGGGCACCCGTTCCCAGGCAGTTTCCAACGGCTTCCCTTGCTTATACCGGCACCCTTGTATGGGATCAGGCTCCTCCTGAAGCAGGACCCAACATTTCATTGATTCCCTATGCACTTACAGGACTTTCAAAAAATTTTGTCGCTAAGTCGTCCACAACCCTCCGCAAGGATATCGGTGCAGACGCTAAAATTTCTTTAACATCTTCCCTCAATCTGGATCTTACCGTTAACCCGGATTTTTCACAGGTAGATGTAGACAAGCAGGTTATTAACCTTGACAGGTATGAATTGTTCTTTCCTGAAAAAAGACAATTCTTCCTGGAAAATAACGACCTGTTCTCCAATTTCGGTTATGCGAATATCCGTCCTTTCTTTTCCAGGCGTATTGGCCTGGGCGTGCCTATCACTTACGGAGCAAGAATGAGCGGCAGCCTTGATAAAAACTGGCGCATAGGCCTTATGGACATACAAACTAAAAAGAACGAAGCATCCGGGTTGCCGGCACAAAACTTTTCGGTACTGGCATTGCAGCGCCGCATGTTTGCACGCTCCAATATCAGGTTAATGTTCGTAAATAAAAATTCGCTGGACTATCAATGGGGCAAAGACTCCGCCAAACCTGTTTACGCTCAGTACAACCGTAACCTCGGCTTAGAATACAACCTTGCTTCATCCAATAATTTGTGGACGGGGAAAGCGATGTTCCTGAAATCTTTTAGTCCGGGTAAAACCGGTAAGGATCTTACGCATGCGGCAAACCTGCAATACGCCGGTAAAAAATGGCTGGTATCATGGCAGCATGAATATGTAGGACAAAATTACAATGCAGAGGTAGGATATGTTCCGAGAAGCCATTATATAAAGGCTAACCCAATGATCAGCAGGTTGTTTTTTCCTTCAACCGGTTCAGTATTGAGCCATGGGCCGAGAATAAACTCCACCTATTTCTTTAATGAGTCCTTTCGTCAGACAGATAATGAAACCATGCTTACCTACCTGGTAAATTTTCGCGACCAGGCAGTGCTTGATGCATGGGTGGCGCATGATTATGTACAGTTGCTGCAGTTTTTCGATCCTACAAATCTGGGTAAAGACACTTTGGCAAGGGGCACTCAGCACCGCTGGAATGCCTTTGGAACCGATTTTATTTCAAGGCCCCAGCAGTTATTTACCTATTCTTTATCCACCCGCTTTGGAGGATACTACGACCATGGTACCAGGCTTATTATTTCAGGCGACCTGGGGTACCGTTTCCAGCCTTTTGTAAGCATTGCCGTAAGCACCAGTTACAATCATATTGATCTTCCCAAACCCTGGGGAATAAACGATTTCTGGTTGATAGGGCCGAGGTTCGATGTAACGATGACGAACAAGCTGTTTTTTACGCTGTTCACTCAATATAATAACCAGCTGAACAATATTAATGTAAACACCCGTTTGCAATGGCGGTACAAACCCGCTTCAGATCTGTTTCTTGTGTATACTGATAATTATTATGCTACCCCGGTTGCAGTGCGCAACCGTGCGCTGGTGTTGAAGTTTACTTACTGGTGGAATTTGTAAGTTACCTGAATTACTTTTTTTTAACACAGAGAACAGCCAGAGGAGGAAACACAGAGGTCACCGAGAAGTTCCTCTGTGCTCTCCGTGTTTCCTCCCTCTGGCTGTTCTCTGTGTTAAAAAAAGTAATACAGCAACTACACAAAATTTAACACTTCTAAAAAATAGTGTCAACTATTTTTGTAGCTTATGAAAGGATTCTTCTTATTTATTTTGTTGCCTATTATCTCTCACTCACAAACACCTGACATCTTAAAAATAGCCAACGAAACTTCCATCACAGATCTTAAAGCCAATGTTTACAAACTCGCTGCCCCGGAAATGGAAGGCAGCTTCGCCGGTACCCGGGGCGATACCCTGGCTGCTGAACACATCGCCGATTGGTTTAAA
>CAXSIE010000337.1:0-5717 GCA_964237295.1 uncultured Flavihumibacter sp.
TTTACCAGAAATGGTTGCCAGTATTTCATGGCCGTTTTCTAATTTAACTCTGAACATAGCATTTGACAGGGCCTCTAGAATTGTACCATCTTGTTTAATGAGTGCTTGCTTCGCCATAGTTTTTGGGAGCGCAAAGATAGGAGAATCTAACTATAAATATAAAATTATGAAAATAATTTTCACATATCCGATAGAAACATCGATTTAATTCAATAATAAATACAGGAAAATCAGGTATATACTAGTGCCTGGTCAGTTCGATCTTGGTCATTGAACGGTGATGATTTTGCAATTGGTGTACGCTTAATGGATGGGTAATGTGCCGGCGGTCTTCGCGATACCATATTTCCATTGTTGAAAAATCATTTTTATCAGGAAGGAATATACGAAAAGGACCTTTTCCATATTTTACGGAACCATCTTCATTTTCCTGCTTCTCAAAATTAAGTTTCATCAGTTGTTCATCATTAAGTGATATAGGACTTAGTGAATCCAGCTTAAACCAGAACTCCTGAACATCGGTTTGCAGGCAAACTTCCTTTTCATTAAAGTTGATATCTTTTACCAATCCTTCCCAATTCTCACCTTCATAATCCGCTAATACATAATCGCCTATTTTAAGTTCCTGCATCTTGATCATACTAAAATGAATTTATGGTTTCGAATTTACGGAAGGTTATTAAATAACAAAGAAATACTTTAATTTTTGAGAAATCAATTTTAAGACGGTAATTTCCTGTCAACGTGGTTAAACTAGGATTGTTATCTGTAGAATATCCACCCAGTTATCATTTAAGAAAAAAAGACAATAATATTGACAAGCATCGGTTTGATTTCAGACACCCACCATTTCCTGGATGAGCAGGTTTTTAATTATTTTAAAGATTGTGATGAAATATGGCATGCCGGTGACCTGGGCACCATTCAAATTGCAAACAGCCTGGAATGCTTTAAGCCTTTCCGTGCCGTTTACGGAAATATTGACGGACCTGATGTTCAAAATATATATCCTGAAAAACTCAGGTGGCACTGTGAAGGTATTACCGTTTTTATGACACATATCGGCGGATACCCCGGAAAATATGTTCCCTGGGTTAAAAAGGAATTAACAGAACATCCTGCCCAACTATTTATCAGTGGTCACTCCCATATATTAAAAGTGATTTTTGACAAAAAGCTGAATTGCCTTCATATGAACCCCGGCGCAGCAGGTAAACAAGGCTGGCATAAAATGCGAACAGTTATCCGCTTTGTCATCGACGGTGCTGTTATAAAAAATTGTGAGGTAATTGAACTGGGAAAGAGATAACCGACAATCATTAATTCAATGTATTCCCGGAAATATCGGCCTTCCAATAACTTCCCTGATAGGCCAGGGGGCAGTTACCAAAATAATCAGTACGGCTGTTAAATAATACCAAAATGTTTTTTTATATTTTAATTTGTCTGATAGGTTCTTTCTGCTTATACCCCTTCCGATTGTTATAAGCGTAATGGCTATTAACATTGATGCAAAATGTTCAACAGTCCAGTATCTTAAGCCTCTGTCTTTCATTACAACTGCCATTCCTGAATGCAGAATGCTTTGCAACCCTAATGGTCCGGCAATCCATTGATATAAACCAATCAGCAAAGTTATATGCGCTGAAATCATTAAAAATAATCCGATTTGCTTATCAGACCTGCTAAAGAGTTTGCGTTTCATCATTCCGGAATAAGCTTTTATAATGGCAACAATGGCAAGCAAAAGAATAACCCAGCGTAATAAATTATGCAAATACACAAGCATCTGATACATATCGTAACATTTAAATTATTAAAAATTGATCAATCGAACACCGATCATTGGTTTTGATGTTGTTCAAAAATAATGATCAAAACTTAATAACAAAGAATCAATTAATATTCTTGTAACATTTGGGTTATATAAAGGTGTATGTACGTTACGGTATTTAATGCAGACGCACTTTGATTTATGAGGTTATTGGAAATCTAATGTTAAATCGGTAAAATATTGTTATAATCAACATGCTTAATTTATTAGTTTTGGACTATGAACAGCTGGCTTGCATCAGTATATGTGTTATTAGGGTTTGTTACAATCACCGGATGTAATCCTTTTGACGATGATAAATCCTTTAAAATATTAAATGATCCACCTTTTAATATAATTACAGACAGCATCAAGAAATTTCCGTCTAATGCTGCTTTATATTCGGAACGCGCAGCTTTATTGTCTCAAAAAGACCTGCCTGAGCTGGCATATCCGGATTATAAAAAAGCATGGAGCTTAAGTGCCAATGAATCAACGGCTCTTTCTTACACAGCCAGTATGTTCATGACAGGAAGAGAAACCGATGCAATCAAACTGTTACAGGAATGTCTTAAAAAATTCCCGGGAAACAAAGAATTTCCCCGGAGGTTGAGCGAAGCATACTTGCAAAGCGGCAAAAGCCGGGAAGCACTCAAACAATTCAATAAATTGATTGAGGCCGATTCCAACAATTTCGAAGCCTTGTATGAAAAAGGGATTCTACTGTCTGAATTGAAGGATACGCTGCAAGCGATCCAATCTCTTGAAAAAGCTTACTCTTTGCAACCGCTGCAATTAGTAGGCATTTCTCTGGCTAATCTATATGCAGAAACCAAAAACAAAAGAGTTTTGGAACTTTGTGATGAACTGATAAGTAAAGATTCCGCCCGGGAACTTACAGACGCAGTGTTCATCAAGGGAATTTATTTTGCCAACACCCAACAGTTCGATGAGGCGCTGGAAGCGTTTGAAGAATGTATAAACCGTGACTGGAAATTTACCGAAGCTTATATTGAAAAGGGGATTATCCTTTTTAACGATGATAATTTCGATGAAGCGCTTAAAACTTTTGCACTGGCTGCAAGGGTTTCCAATACCTATCCGGACGCTTATTACTGGATGGGCCGGTGCTATGAAAGCATTGGCAAAAAGGAAGAAGCACGCGATAACTATTTGCGTGCCCTGGCCCTTGATAAAAATTTTAAAGAAGCAAAGGAATCTTTGAAACGCCTTAATAATGGTTAATTATTAATGATTAATGATTAACGAATAGCGACTAGAACTTTATATAACCAGGAAACATTTCGTTAATAATTAATCATTTATAATTAATCATCATGCCCCTAGTCGCTCCTTCTTTACTTGCTTCTAACTTTTTGAGATTGGAAGATGAATGTCAAATGCTCAACGACAGCGAAGCAGACTGGTTTCACCTGGATGTAATGGATGGAAGGTTTGTGCCTAATATAAGTTTCGGCCTGCCGTTTATAGAACAGATCCGTACCTGCACAAAAAAATTTTGCGACGTGCACCTGATGATAGAAGAGCCTGAGCATTATGCTGAAGCTTTTAAAAAAGCCGGCGCAGACAGCTTAACCGTTCATATCGAAGCCTGCCGCCACCTGCATCGCAACATTCAGCAAATAAAGGAACTGGGTATGATGGCGGGCGTTGCTTTGAATCCGCACACTCCTGTAGCATTGTTGCAGGACATATTAGGGGACATAGATATGGTTTTAATAATGAGTGTAAACCCCGGTTTCGGCGGACAAAAATTCATTCCCCACTCCCTTGTAAAAATTATGGAACTGCGGAAAAAAATAGACCAGGCAGGATTAAAAGTAACCATTGAAGTAGATGGTGGCATTACACTGGACAATGCAAAGTTGATTGTTGATGCCGGCGCTGATATCCTGGTAACAGGAAGCACCGTATTCAGGTCTCCGAACCCAAAGGAAACAATAAGGTTATTAAAAGAATTGTAGAAAATTTATAGACTTAATTATTTATTAAGATGGCTAAAGATTTGTTTTCCAGTCAGGCCTTATTATATTCAAGATACCGCCCTGATTATCCAGGGGAATTATATGATTTTATAATACAATTCATAAAAAACAGGGATGCTGTATGGGATTGCGGAACCGGTAATGGCCAGGCTGCAATGATCCTGGCCAGGCATTTTAAAAAAGTAAAAGCTACGGATATCAGTGAAAAACAACTGGCAATGGCTCATCCACACCCGGGTATTGAATATATTGTAGCTCCTGCTGAAGAAACACCTTTTGCTGATAACACCTTTGACCTGATAACGGTTGCACAAGCCTATCACTGGTTCAATTTTAAAGATTTTGCTGACGAGGCCAGACGTGTAAGCAAGCCTGGTGCACTTATCGCAATTTGGAGATACAATCTTATGACAACGGGTAATAAGGATATCAATGCTGCAATAAAAAATTTTTATTCAAACGTTGTAGGGTCCTATTGGGATGCAGAACGAAAGTATGTAGAAGAAAATTATGATACGGTTCCATTTAGTTTCCCATTGATTGCTTCTAAAATGTTTACCATCGAAATCAAATGGTCGAAAGCTGATTTGACAGGTTATTTAAACTCCTGGTCTGCAGTTCAGCATTTTATTGCTGCGAAAGATCACAATCCTGTTAATAAGTTTGCTGAAGATGTAACCGGATATTTTAACGACGATGAATTAATATCCGTCTCATTTCCCGTATTCTTAAAGCTGGGAAGTATTGAGTAAACCAGTGTCTTGTCAACTATAAACTGACTTTTAGTTTGCAATCAGCTATCAGCTTATAGCAGATCACTGTATGATGTGTTTCCTCCAGACGGCTGATAGCTGAACTTATCTCAATTCTCTTTACCTTCGGGACTACTGTAAAAGTTTAAACTGGTGATATCCTTTAAAAGCTTATTTATTACTACTTTCCTGCTTACCACCCTGTTTTCTTTTGCCCAGAAAAGATCAGCCTATGTTTCTGGTAAGGTATTGGATGAAAATGAAAATCCGATCAGTAAGGTTTCCATAACAGTTTTGGGAAGGTCCTCTTCCATTATATCAAATGATTCAGGTGAATTCAGGATCAGGGTCACCGCTGATAAAGCTTTCGCGCTTATATTCAGCTACACAGGTTATAAAAAGGAACAACGTAATTTTTTACTAAGCGACAATGAAGAAGAAAAGGTGGTAATCAGATTGGAACGGGGCTCTCAGGAATTGGAAACAGTAGTGGTAACCGACCAACGTCAGCGGCGGGAAGCAGGACTGGTAACCATTAATCCCAAAAATGCCATAAATATCCCATCGCCTACCGGAGGAATTGAAAGCCTTATAAAAATTTTTGTCGGAAGCAATAACGAGCTCACTTCACAATATTCTGTCCGTGGCGGTAATTACGACGAGAACCTGGTTTACGTAAACGATTTTGAGATTTTTCGGCCATACCTTGTAAGGAGCGGGCAGCAGGAAGGGCTAAGCTTTATCAATCCGGAAATGACCAGAAGCGTAAACTTTTATAACGGTGGTTTTCAGGCCAGGTATGGTGATAAAATGTCTTCAGTGCTCGACATTCAGTACAAAAAACCAAAGGAATTCGGGGGTTCAGCCTATATAGGATTATTAGAACAAGGCATGCACCTTGAAGGCAGCAGTAAAAATAGTAAATTCACCTATCTCGTGGGCGCGAGAAATCGTAGCAACCGCAACCTGCTTGGCAGCCAGGAAACCAAAGGAAATTACGTACCCTCTTCCTCAGACCTGCAGGGCTTGTTCACTTATCAGTTTAATGATAAATGGTCGGCAGAATTATTTGGGAATATTTCGCAGACAAAATTTACCCTTGTACCCCAATACAGCCAGCAGACTTCTTCGGTTTTTTCACCCGTT
>CAXSIE010000337.1:5733-6023 GCA_964237295.1 uncultured Flavihumibacter sp.
GCAGGTTAAAAAGAACCTCCGGCTGAAATGGATGGCATCCAGGTTTGAAAATGATGAAAAGGAAAATGTTGACATAACAGGGGCCTATCTTTTTGGTGAAAGGGATTTCGATAAAAGCAATTCCACTTTTGGTTTGATTGTAAATCCCCTGGGCGCAGGAGTGTTTCAAAATTATTCACGGAACAAGCTAAATATCTCCGTTTTAAATGTAAGTCACCGCGGGTACCTGAACCAGGGTAAGCACTATATTCAGTGGGGCATTACTGCCGAACAGCAGAAAGTTCAGGATC
>CAXSIE010000337.1:6033-6304 GCA_964237295.1 uncultured Flavihumibacter sp.
TGAAATTCAAAAAGTAAAAGATAAGCTGCATGAATGGCAATACCAGGATTCTGCCGGGTATTCGCTTCCTTACCATTCATCGCAGCTCTCCTTATTTTCCGTGTTGAAATCAAAAGCCAATCTTGAGATAACCCGCCTTTCCGGATATATTCAGGATAATGTTATTTCAAAGGATTCAACGGGTTTTAGTTTACAGGCCGGATTGCGGTATAATTACAATTCCCTGAATAATGAATTCCTGCTTTCTCCCCGTGCAGGATTTTCATGGAAA
>CAXSIE010000338.1:0-6303 GCA_964237295.1 uncultured Flavihumibacter sp.
GCCGGATAAATGGAATTCAGAAATAACCATTGCATTACTGCTTACGATAGGTTATGCAGTATTATTTTCAGTTATCGGGATTAAAAAATTTAAATGGAATTCAAAGTAACAATATACCTGGTAAGCTTTATTATTTACGGATTTCAATTCAAATCCTTTAAGTTAATGCCACCTGTAACTTTTAAACTATCAATCTGAAATTTCGTGAATATAATTTTTTTGGCTACCTATTGTGTTTGGTTTGCTACCGAAATATTTTTAAACAGGCTGTTACATTCAAAGAGCACTGACAGGCAGAACGCTGATAAGAATTCTCTTTTACTTATTTGGATAACCATTATAGCCACTATCTTTATTGCAGTCTGGATATCTATAACGGTGTACTTTATAATATTCAGAAATTCCTTATTCCAATACCTGGGATTGGTTATAATTATTTTTGGTGTTGTATTAAGACTTATTGCTATTGTTAGCCTGGGTAAATTTTTTACAGTAGACGTTACGATCCGGAAAAATCACCAACTTAAAAAAGATGGTATTTATAAATACCTCAGGCATCCTTCCTATTTTGCTTCTCTTATATCCTTCATTGGTTTAGGTGTTTCTCTCAATAACTGGTTATCGTTGTTATTAATTATAACAGCTATTTCAACGGGGTTTATTTTCAGGATTAAAATCGAAGAAAAACTATTAATTGAACAATTTGGTTCGGAGTATATCGAGTATAAGAAATCTACCAGCGGATTAATTCCATTTATTTATTGATAGGCATTTTTAAATTTAATTAGTGTCGTGTTAAGCATGATTTACGTATTGGATTGAACGTGATTAATTTTGCAAGTGTTTTCTATAACCACGGAGAAAAAAGCCATAGACAAAAATCATAATCCTAAAAAAATGGCTGACATATGTCAGCCATCAAGTATATAGGCACAGTACAGTAAAATTATGTTTTAAGACATTTCAAGATATTGTGTGTAAACATACCCTTCAACGCCTTTATCAGTTTTTATAAGCACCCACTGATCATTTGTTTGATTTAATACTGTTACCACTTCATTATGGGCGGCCTTACCAACAATTTCCTGATCTGTTCCGGGACCCTTACGAACATTTAAATTGGAAGATTCTGTAATAACTGTTGCTTTCGAACCGGAGGCTGCAGCAACATTTACATTAAGAATTAAATCTCCCGCTCTGAAATCGGGATCTATTTTATTGTAAATAGCCCAAAGCTTGTCTTTTATACCTCCACTTGAAGCTGTTCCATCTACATAAAGAACATTATTTTGTTCCCTCACCTGTAAGTCTGAGATACCTGAATTTTTAGCGGTATCAATCAGCTCTTTATATTTTGCATCTAATGCCATATTAATTCGTCTTTATTATTTGATAGTAAGGTTGTTATTGATTTTCTTAGGATGAAGCGAATTAAGTGACTGCATCAAAGTTGGCAGCTTATCCCTTGTTATATTTCCCGTAAGCGTTATTTCTCCATTACTAACGGTAGTTTTTACACCGGGAAAATCTTTTGTAGCATCCTTTAAACCGGTTTGTAATGTTTCATCAGGAGAAATTTCTACAGGAGCAGGAGCGCTGCTTGTTGTAGCGCTGGTATCAATGGGTGTTGTTGTTGAATTAACATCCTTTTCTTTAGCTTTCGATTTACATTGAGCAAATTGTAAACTACTTAAAAGTAACAACCCATAAAACAGGTTTTTAATCTTGATTTGTATCATAAACATGAAATTGATTTAGTAAAAAGTTTAAAAATAAAAGAAGGACTAATTTTAATGTATATAAATAATCATGCCTTGAATGTTTCAGATTAACAAAAACAATCTGGTTTTATCATATGCATAAAAATTACAAAATTTATTTTACAATACATCAGTGTTTTAAGTAACTCTGCATATAATGCCCACTTACTTTTAGTATTTCCATTTAAACTTTCCTCCTCAAAAACTTCTTGGTACGTTTACTGCATAGTTACTAATATCATTAAAAATGAAAATCATGTTTGATCAACTTTTAAGTCTAGTTAAAGAAAATTTAGGTGGTAATTCACAGTTATCATCAGCTATACCGGCAGACAAAGCAGATGCAGTACATAATGAGATTGCTAACCAGGTTGCACATGGCTTAGCACAACAATCTTCATCGCAAGGCGGAGTTGGTGGTTTATTATCCATGCTTCAGGGTGGTGTGTCATCAGGCAACCCAATAACCAGCGCAATAGAAGGGGGTCTGGCTAGCAGTCTTGGAAGTAAATTCGGTTTACCGCCGGCTGTAACCGGTATGATTGCCGCAGCCTTACCTGGCATATTGCAGAAGTTTGCTCATAAAGCTGCCGATCCGAATGACAGCAGTATAACCACCGACAGCATAACAAGTTCGTTGTCTAAATTGGGTAAAGGGGGATTAGGTGGTTTATTTAACTAGTGTTAAGTTAAGTGTGGAATTGTTTAATTGTAATTGTTTATAACCACAGAGGAAATGCAGAGGTAGTACAGAGGTTATGCAGAGGAGGTTTCTCTGTGTAACCTCTGTACTACCTCTGCATTTCCTCTGTGGTTATAAAACCTCCTTAGGCACTGATACATAACTGAAGTTTTCCTAAATAGTAATTTTGTATTATCTTGATACAAACTTAAAATATGAGGAAATTGATACTTTTTTCTATCCTTATCTGCTCATTTAATTTTTCTTCTTACAGCCAGCAAAAGAAATACCTTACCCCGGAAGATTACGGAAAATGGCAAAGCATCACTTCCAGTGACCTTTCCTCTGATGGTAACTGGATTGCCTACCAGATCACTGTTCAGGAAGATAATGATACTTTGTATCTAACGAACAGAACTACAGCAAAGCAGTACAAGCTTGAATTTTCATCAGGTGCCGATTTTTCAAAAGATAATCAATGGATCGCATACTCCATTGGACTTCCATTTAAGGATGCGGAAAAATCCAGAGAACAGTCGAAGCCCATTGAATATAAAATGGGGTTGCTTAATTTAGCTTCCGGTAAAAAGGAAATTGTTCAGAACGTGAGCCGCTTCGAATTTTCACGCAACGGAAAATTCCTGGCAATTCTCCTTTCACCCCCTAAAGAGAATAAAGATAAAGGCGCTGTGGTATTATTAAAAAACCTGGCGGACGGAACTTCCCGTACAATCGGTAATGTTACAGAGTTTGCATTCAACAAAAAAAGCGATCAGTTTGCCTATATAGTAGCATCGGCAAATGCTGCCGGCAACTCGGTAGAACTTTTTAATCTAACCAATAACAATTTAAAAGTTATAGCCAGCGATACCGCAAGGTTCAATAAGCTTACATGGCAGAAGGAAGGCGGTGGCCTTGCATTTTTCCGGAGTTACCGCAAAGACCGTTATGAAGAAGACAATGCTATGGTATATACGTATACTAATATTTATAAAGCACCTTTACTTAAAATGTTTGATCCGGCAACTGCAAAGGGCTTTCCCGATTCTATGCGTATTTACAATGGTTCAGCCCTGATGTTAAGCGATGATATGACAACAGCATTTTTTGGTATCAAAAAATGGACATATAATGCCCTTGCAAAAAAAGATGATAAAAGACCCGGCGACACGCTCACAAAAAAAGATTCTTTAAGGATTGATTCCACCAGGGCCCTGGTAAAGAAATCAGCAGACAAGCTGGTGCCGGTTGATGTATGGCACTGGAAAGATCCTGAAATCCAACCACGCCAAAAAGTAACATTCGCCCGTGATACCGTCTTCAGTTATCTAAGCGCATGGAATCTTGACAACAATACATTTTTTCAACTGGCTAAAGAACTGATTCCGGATGCAGTGATAAACGGCAATCAGAAATACGTGCTCATTTCCACCAACAAAAAATACCGGCCCTCTTTTAAAGATGATTATCTGGTAAATGTTAAAACGGGAGAAGAAAAACTGGTATTTGAAAAAACAATTAACAGCAGCTACTATTATTTTCCGCAATCGTCGCCCGATGGTAAGTATTTCGTTTACTTTAAAGATAAACATTGGTGGAGCTATAATGTAGCTACAGGCAGGAACACCAACCTTACTGCAAATTTAAAAACTGATTTCTGGGATACCCGCGATGACCACCCTGCAAGCAGGCCTGCTTTTGGTGGTGGCGGATGGTTGAAAGGCGACAAAGAAGTGTTGTTGTATGATGAGTACAATATCTGGTCGGTACAACCTGATGGCAAAGGCGCCAGAAAATTGACAGACGGAGAAAGAGACGGGATCATTTTCAGGGTAACACGCTTGGATTTCGAAGATCCTTTTCTTGATGATAGCAAACCGATTTTTTTTACGGCTTACGGAGATAAAAGCAAAAAATTCGGTTACTATAAATATGAAAAAAACAATGTTGTAAAGCTCCTGTTTGAAGATGCGCTGGTGAACCGGCTTGTTAAAGCCAAAGATGCCGATACATACAGTTATGTAAAACAGGATTATGACAAGTCGCCCGCATTATATATCAATGATAAATTCGCGAATGAAAAACAAGTGGCATTGACAAATCCCCAGCAGCAAAATTATTACTGGGGTAAGAGTGAGTTGATCAGCTTTACCAATAAACATGGAAAGAAAATGCAGGGGGCATTATTTTATCCGGCAAACTATCAACCTGGTAAGAAATATCCAATGATAGTTTATATCTACGAGCTACTTTCAAATACCGTTCATAGTTACGCGTCTCCTTCCAGGAGAACGCCTTATAACACAACCAATTTTACCTCAACCGGTTATTTTGTGTTCCGTCCTGATATTGTTTATGATATTAATGATCCGGGAATAAGCGCTGTTAATTGTGTTGTGCCGGCAGTTGAAGAGGTAATAAAGACAGGTATGATAGATAAAGATAAAATAGGACTGATGGGCCATAGCTGGGGCGCTTATCAAACATCCTTTATCATTACCCAGACGGATATTTTTAAAGCTGCTATTGCGGGTGCGCCACTAACTAACCTTATCAGCATGTCGAACTCCATATACTGGAATACAGGAACGCCTGATTCGAAAATATTTGAAACAAGCCAGGGACGCTTTGACGGGCCCTGGTACGAACGAATGGAAGATCATATGCGCAACTCACCTATGTTCAATGCTTCAAAAATAAACACTCCTCTGCTGGTAACTTTTGGAGATAAGGACGGCGCTGTAGACTGGCACCAGGGCATTGAAATGTATAGCACCATGCGACGTATGCAAAAGCCAATGATCCTGCTGGTTTACGCTGATGAAAATCACGGCTTCACAAAGAAAGATGATCAGATTGATTACCAGAGAAGACAGCGGGAATTTTTTGATTATTACTTGTTGGGTAAACCGGCTGAGAAATGGATAACCGAAGGTGTTCCTTACCAGGATAAAATGAAAGAAAGAGAAAAGGAAAACTTACCAAAGCCCTTTGATAACAAATAAAGTAAGGTACCACCTGGCTATATTATTATGTGGACGCTTTAGCTATAAACTTCCAGCTGTCAACAGGAACATTTCAGACGTTGGTATCATGATTACTGACAGCGATTTATATGGATCTGCCTGGCGAAGTTTATTAAATTTCGCCAGACAGATCCTTGTTTTAGCCAGCTTAACATAACCGGCTTTACCATTTATTAAATTCAACAATTTCTCACCCAGTTCTGCTAATACTACTGTTTTATTTAGTAAGCTCCATCATTCATTATTAACTTCCTAACTTTCACTCATGAAAACACCTCTTCTGTTTCTCCTGTTATCATGGTGCTTTTTTTCTTATGCACAAACTGATTCCCTTTACCTTTTAAAACCAGAACGGGTGTTTGATGGTGAAACAATGCACACAGATTGGGTAGTGCTGGTGAAAGGAAATACAATACAGGAAGCCGGTGCCATGAGGTTTAAACTTGCTGCCAACACCCGGGTTATAGAAATAAAGGGTGCCACACTGATGCCCGGCATGATTGAAGGACATTCGCACCTGTTCCTGCATCCGTACAATGAAGTAGAATGGAACGACCAGGTACTGAATGAAAGCCGTGCCGAACGGACAGCCCGGGCCGTTACGCACGCACAAGCTACTTTGATGGCAGGTTTTACAACCGTACGTGACCTAGGCACGGAAGGCGCCATGTACGACGATGCAGGACTGAAAACTGCCATAAAAAAAGGTGTTGTTCCCGGACCAAGGATGATCGTTGCCACAAGAGCGATCGTTGCCAAAGGAAGCTACGGTCCCAACCTGCACAATGCGGATATTGATTTTCCGCAGGGTGCAGCGGAAGCAGGCAATAGTAAT
>CAXSIE010000339.1:0-2286 GCA_964237295.1 uncultured Flavihumibacter sp.
CGGCAGGTCGCAGCAGCTCTCCCCCAACAACGGTGAAAACGGCGTAAGCCCGCTCTCTTTTATCAATCCGAGTGATATTGAATCCGTTGACGTGTTAAAAGATGCATCCGCCACTGCAATTTATGGTAGCAGGGGCTCTAACGGTGTTATTATCATTACTACCAAACGCGGCAGGAACGGCAGCTTCAAAGTCGGCTATGATGGTTATTACGGTTTTCAGGAACAGGGTAAACTTTTACCGATGATGAACCTGAAACAGTATGCGAACCTGGAAAATGCCTTGGCTGATAATATTGGTATTGCAAGGAGGGGAGAGTTTGCCAATTCAGACCTCCTGGGTGCGGGAACCAACTGGCAAAAAGAAATTTTTCAAGCTGCACCCCAGCAAAGCCACCAGATTTCTTTTTCCGGTGCTAGGGAAGGAACAGATTATTACATTTCCGGCGGATACGTAAACCAGGACGGAACGGTTCTTGGAAACGATTTCAAACGGTATAATTTTCGTACAAATGTAAACTCTCAGGTAAAGAGCTGGCTCAGAGTGGGCACTACTTTATCGGGTAGCCGTAGTTTCCAGAATACGTCGCTGAGTAATAATACCGGTATTATTTATACGGCTTTGCTGAGTGCTCCTGATCAGGTGGTTCGCAATGCCGACGGATCCTTCGCCGGGCCGCAGGCAGACCAGATCGGTGGTCAGATCAACCCTGTAGCTCAGGCTTTGCAGATAACTAATACGCTGTCCAGGAGCAACATCAACGGTAGTTTATACGCTGATATAAAGCCGATAAAAGACCTTACTTTACGGTCAGAACTTAATGGCGACTTTAATTTTTCTTTCGCCAAACTTTTCCGTCCAACCTATAATTACGGGCCGCGGTTTATAAATCCAACAGCATCTTTACAGGAATACAATACCAATTCAACTTACTGGAGTTGGAAAGAATACCTGACGTATACGCATACTTTTGCAAAAATGCACAGTGTTACATTACTGGCTGCCCATGAACTGACCAACTCCGCTTACAGGGACAACTCCGCTACTATACAGAATTTTCTGACCAACACACTGCAATCCCTTAGTCTGGGTGATTCAAAAACAGCAACGGTAGGAGAGTATATCGGGAACAACGACATCATCGAGTCGGAGTTTGCCCGAGCCATTTATACCTTCAACAGCAAATATAGTGTAACGGCTACTTTCAGGGCCGACAGGTCATCGAAGTTTGCACAAGGGCATCAGACAGGCTATTTCCCTTCTTTTGCAGCGTCGTGGAAACTTTCGGACGAACCGTTCCTGTCGGGTCTTAAATCGTTTGCAGATAATATCAAGCTGAGATTGGGTTACGGGCAAACGGGCAACCAGGGTGTGCCGAGTTATTTATATGGCTCAGCGCTTAATGCAGTGGTTACCGGCATAGGAACAGCTTTTGCCGTTGACAAGGTACCCAATCCGGAACTGACCTGGGAAACTGCCCTGCAGGCAGATGCAGGACTTGATTTCACCTTGCTGAATGGCAGGATTGACGCCTCATTCGACTATTTCAACAAGAGTTCGAAGAATTTTCTTTTTCAAGCCGCATTGCCTGCATTTCTGCTTGGCCAGAATGCTGAATATTCAGGAACCGGTGTAATCAGCCCTCCTTATGTAAACGGCGGTAAACTTACTGCAAACGGCTTCGAGGTTTCTTTCAACAGCAGGAATGTCGTAACTAAAAATTTTAAATGGAATACGTCAATTGTATTCAGCCATTACAAAAATGAAGTACAGTCTTTATACACCGGTATTCCATACATAAGTTATAACGTTACCACCAGCTTTTTAAATTTACCGGTTACCCGTACCATGGTAGGGACGTCGGTGGGTGAGTTTTATGGATATATTGCGAAAGACATTTTCAGAACAGATGGCCAGTTAAAAGGCGCCCCTATCCAGTTTGGACGCCCTGTTAAAAGCGGTTCGGGCGGCACATGGCTGGGAGACATCCAGTACCAGGATCTGAACAATGATGGAAAGATAGATGCCAACGATCAAACCTTTATCGGTAATCCTAATCCTAAGTTCACCTATGGAATCACCAACAATTTTTCCTACAAAACATTCGATTTATCCATATTTCTGAATGGCTCTTATGGCGCTAAAATATTCAACGTGTTGAATTATCAGGTCGCGGGTTTGGGCAGCCTTTACCAGAACCAGCTGGCCGATGCGGCCAGTTTCTGGACGCCCGCAAATACATCCTCTAACATTCCGCGGCCTGTAGCCGGAGACAATCCGAACCTGAT
>CAXSIE010000339.1:2296-3175 GCA_964237295.1 uncultured Flavihumibacter sp.
CTCAACCCGTTTTATAGAAAGCGGTTCTTTTTTAAGGATCCAAAATGTGAGTCTTGGCTATACTTTGCCGCAGGCCATTGCGAACAGGGCTAAACTTAACCGTTTGCGAATCTATGCCAGCGGTCAGAACTTATACGTGTTTACACCGTATAAAGGCCTGGACCCTGAAATAGGTTCTATTAATCAGAATGTGTTTTTAACAAATATCGACCTGGGAAGATTCCCTATTCCCCGCACAATTGTCTTTGGAATCAATGCCGAATTTTAATGCTAAGAAAAATAATATGAAATCGTATAAGAAATATATCGTGGTCTTATCGGCTTTTGCCATGATTACGGCAACGAGCTGCAAAAAGGAATATTTTAATCGTCCGCCGCTGAGCCAGATTACGCAGGACAACTATTATCAGACAGTTGCACAGGTGAATGCCGGAACAGCCGTTTTATACAGTGCACCCTGGTTTGGATACTGCGGTAAAGGCGGATGGTCTATCACGGAGCTGAGTGGCGGAAACGGCAGAACGTATTCGTCAGATATCATCAACTTCCAGGATTTTTCGGTTACGAATACTAATTTTGAAATTGCCGCTGTATGGAATTCACTGTTTATCGAAATTGCCCAGGCCAATGCCCTGATCAATACCCTGCCTGCCAAGGTTCCTGCCTCCGTAGACAAAGCCGTAGTGGACAATGCGCTTGGAGAAGCCCGGCTGTGGAGGGCACTGGCTTATTTTCACCTGGTAAGGATTTTTGGGCCGGTTCCTATAATTGAGAACAGTTTCGATTATATCAGCAACTATCAGGTAAATAGAAACCCTGTTACCGACGTGTACAAATTGATTGTCAACGACCTCAAGTTTGCCGAAGCTAACTGTACCA
>CAXSIE010000339.1:3185-4417 GCA_964237295.1 uncultured Flavihumibacter sp.
ATTGGGTGCGTAGCGGACACTCACCAGCCAATGCACGTGTATCCAGCGGTTCGGCATCCGCTCTTCTCGCCAAGGTATACCTCTATATGCAGGATTATGCCACTGCCCGGACTGAAGCCGAAAAGGTGATCAGCAGCGGTGAATTTAAGCTATATGGTGTGGATGTTTCAGGTAAAACGTTTGCAGATCTTTTTTTAACCGCAAACAATAACAATGAAGAGTCGGTCATTGCTTTACAATGGGCCGGCAATGGTGGCTACGGACGGGGTAATCCCTTCCAGGCGGCGGTGGCCTACAATGGCCTTATAACCGGAACCGGTGATGGGTACGGCCAGATGTCTCCTACCTTCGACCTGCAGGATAAGTTCGATCCGAACGATTTAAGAAGAAAAGCGACTTATATGTTGCCCGGCGACAAATACCCTGAGATAAACCAGGCATCCGGCGGGTATACCCTTCCGTCTGACGCAAACAGCCAGGGAACACATGCGCAGGTAAAAAAATATGTTGTGGGAACGCCCGCCGACAACGGCGGTGTAGGCGGCGCGCAGTCATCTGCCAATAACACTTACATGCTACGGTATGCAGATGTTTATTTGATTGAAGCGGAAGCCGTGATGGCAGGTGCCAAATCAAGTTCGGACCCTGTTGCCCTCAATGCAATCAATACCATTCGCAAACGTGCCGGCCTGGGAAACCTTGCCGTTATAAACCGTCAAGGCTTTGTTACCAATCCTAATTATATGGCGGGAAGCAATGTACAAGGACAACACTGGCCTACTATTTACCAGGATGATTTGCTGGATGAAAGAAGACGGGAATTCGCTTTTGAGGACGATTACTTCTTTGACCTTATGCGCCTGGATGGTTATAATAAAACATCACATCCTGTCGCCCTTCAGATCATCAAACAACAGGATAAAGGAACTTCCGACAATGCTACTCCTCCTAATCGCTATGGCAATGGCTATCTAACCAATATCAGCGATGCCAGCTTCGTATTCCCCATTCCTGCAACAGAAACGGCTGCCGATCCAAAACTGCTTGAAGCGCCGGTACCCTATACATTTAAATAATCAAAGACCGAAACAATGAAAAGTAATTCATTTATATTCTTAAGCCTCCTGTTGGTTTCGATAACAGCAGGAACGTTTTCCTGTAAAAAGAACAACGGAGGCGGAACCGGCGCCCCTACGGTTACACGTATCCGTTTACTGAGCAAAACAGACACC
>CAXSIE010000339.1:4427-6275 GCA_964237295.1 uncultured Flavihumibacter sp.
GCCAATGTGGTACATCGTATTACGCTC
This sequence comes from uncultured Flavihumibacter sp., assembly GCA_964237295.1. Lineage (GTDB taxonomy): Bacteria > Bacteroidota > Bacteroidia > Chitinophagales > Chitinophagaceae > JADCRZ01. The sequence continues at coordinate 4,455 of CAXSIE010000339.1, forward strand.
GATTCCAACAACATTTACAACGAAACCCGGATAGATCCCTTTGACTCCACCGTAACTTCAGGAAAGTTGAACACGCAGTATGCCATCCTCGGAACCAACCTCCTAACTACAAGTTCGGTATCTTTTAACGGTGTGTCGTCTTATTTCAATCCCGGTCTGTTAACGGATAACAGCATAATCGTAACCATACCTGCCAATATTCCTTTTGGCCCAAGCCGAAGCAATAAGGTAACGATCGTAACGAAATATGGTGTAGTGGATTACACTTTCGGTATTCAACAGCCTCCTCCGATCATTACCGGCTTCAATCCTGCGGCGGCGGGAGCGGGAACGGTTGTAACCATCACCGGTTCTGTTTTTGATGCTGTGTCGGCTGTCCGGTTCGACAGTATGCCTGCGAAGATTGTGGGTACCCCAACCACCACGCAGATACAGGTGGAAGTTCCGGCTGGCGTTGTTCAGGCTTACATTTATATTACAACGCCTGGCGGAACAACGAAGTCATCGTCTGCCTTCGGCTTCAAATCCCTTATTTATGATGATGTTTTTGCATCAGGCTGGGGATCTTATTTTGGATATAACAGTACACGTGACTATGCAAGTACGGCTCATCCCAAAAGAGGTACATATGCGATTGCCACTACTTTTACCGATGCTTACGGAGCTTTGCAGATAGGTTACAACGGCGCTACCCTTGACGTAAAAAAACTGGGGTTAACTTCACTTAAACTTTCCATTTATGGCGGCACCGGTACCGATGGCAAAAGTGTGCAGATTGTTATAAACGGCGTGTACGGTAGTGCATACAAAATAACCCTTTCAACAGGCAGTTATACCGATTATACCATTCCGCTAAGCTCACTTGGTAATCCTGCCACCATCACGGAGTTTGTTATTCAAAGCGCAGGTGGAAATGTGCCGAGCACTATTTATGTGGATGACATTGGCTTTATTTAATTTGCCTTTGATTTAAAGTATAAGTAAACGGAGAAAGCACTGCCTTGCAGGCGGTGTTTTCTCCGTTTAAGAGGCTTCCTTAAAGACTTCCAGAAGTTCATCAATGCGGGTTTCACAATAACCTCCTTTAACTCAGCATAATTGTTTTGCTAAACCAACTTCAAAATAAATTTTTATAGATTGAATGCAGAGGAAAACTCATAGGATCCGGAGCCGATCTCATAAACGGCCGACCCCTTTTGTAATCCAACATATTTCACATGGGCAATGTTATTCATTGCACGACCTCCCTCCATTACAGAAGCTACATCATTGGTGGGAATGTACACTGTAGCTGTGCTATTAGGGGGTATTGTTATATTCCACCTGAACAGTTCTTTTTCACACTTCCAGTTACTTGTTATTAACCCGTAAAGCGATTCAAAGGAAGCATTTACCCATTTAAGATCACCAACAGGTTCCGGATGCATGATGATATTTTTAAAACCGGGCTGTGTGGTGTCATAAGCGATACCACCCAGGGTTTGGTACATCCATGCGCCGAGATAACCGGCAAGAATAGTCTGGCTTTGTCCGTTCATGCCCGGATCACGCGTATCACGATCCCAGCGTTCCCAAATGGAAGTTCCGCCCTTACTCACCATGTAACCCCAACTCGGGCGGGTAGTCTGTGTGAGAATGGTATAGGCCACGTCCGTATGTCCGATGGAAGTAAGAATTTGCATCAACCATTTAAGTCCGGGACACCCGACGGTGAGATGCCCCTTGTTCTTTACAAGAATATCGTTTACGAGGTTGTCGACTACTGATTGATAATGTTTTGCGGGCACTAGTTCAAAAGCCAACGGCAGCACATAAGAGGTT
>CAXSIE010000340.1:0-1519 GCA_964237295.1 uncultured Flavihumibacter sp.
CCATCAGTAAATTCAAATAACTCGGTGATCCAACTGTTTACCATAAGCTTCTTAAGTTCCGTATTAAGGCTGATAGGAAGCTGCTGTGATAAAATATTTCTTGAAACCCCGATCAGTTCACCGGTCGGGCTAAAAAAAACTGACATTGATTGTTCGTCTTTTATAAAGCTTGCTCTTATGTAGTGGTCAGTATTGTTCCAGGTTACGTCTTTAGCTCCTACGAATTTGCTGGTAAACGAGGTGAGCACTTTGTTGTTTACACCTTTCTCAATTGGTTTGGCAAAAATGCCTGTGGTCATTACAACTGCTATTGCAAAAAGCAGGGTGATTTTCTTTTTCATCTTTATAAATTTTTAAGTGTTTTTGTTTGATTGCAGAACAAAGTTGCAAAGATTCTTAATGCGTGAAAAGCAGCATATGTTTGAAGTGATTAAATAAATGAATGAAATACAGGATTCCTGTGTTGGACTGAAATTAGCCGCACACAATAGATCATTCAGGGCCTTAAATCATTTATCACCTGCAATTATCATAAACAATTCCTTATCTTTCTTTTAGTTTAAAAGCTATTATATCTAATTTCAAGGTGTATTATTATGAAAAATAATAAAATTGCATATTGTATCCTTGTTATATTATTATGTGCAATTTTTAACCGCCTGTACGCGGTCCCTCCTGATAAACGTGTGGTTAAAACTGTAGATGGTGTGATTGTATATCCCGACATTGAATTTTCAGGCAATACCGCGGCTATCAGGTTGCAGGTAATAACCGATAAGATCATCAGGATTGTCGCTTCTCCTTCAAAAGAGACCGCTGACAGGGAAAGCCTTATTACAGTTTATAAATCAACCAGTAAAATCTGGACTTTAACAGAAAGCCCTTCCAAAGTAATTATAAAAACGCCTTCAATTGCTGCAACAATAATGTTGCAAACCGGTGCTGTTTCGTTTGCTGACAAAGATGGTAAGCCTTTATTGAAAGAGCAACAAAACCACGGAAGATTGTTTTCGCCGGCCATATTCGACGGACAAAAAAGCTACGGTTTTTCTCAAACTTTTACAACAACCGGTGATGATGCTTATTATGGTTTAGGACAGCACCAGGATGGTGTTTTTAATTACAAAGGCCAGCAGGTTAATTTGTTTCAGAACAATACGGAAGTTGCCGTTCCATTGCTGGTTTCAAGGAAAAATTATGGCATACTTTGGGACAATTATTCGCTCACCCGAATTGGTGATATACGTTCCTATCATCCCCTGTCTGCCTTCAGGTTGTTTTCAAAGAATGATGAAGAAGGCTGGCTGACCGCAACCTATAGTAACGATAAAAATAAACCGGCAGACAAGATGCTGGAAAGAGCGGAAAGCGCTATAAACATGGAATTTTTGAATGACTCCAGATTACAGTTGCCACCTGAATTTAAACCGGCGGAAGGCATGGTGACATGGGAAGGAAACCTGGCAAGTGAATTCACGGGCATCCACAAATTACGGTTTACGTATGGCGGGTATATAAA
>CAXSIE010000340.1:1529-3871 GCA_964237295.1 uncultured Flavihumibacter sp.
AAGTGTGGCTTAACGGCCAGCTTGTGCTCAATCTCTGGCGCAAGGCATGGAACCCGGCTCCGGCATTATTGGATCTGGACATGCAAAAGGGAAAGAAAACACCCATCAGGATTGAATGGATACCGGAAGGCACTGAATCGTATATTTCTTTTAAATGGATTGAACCGGTTTCCGTGGAGGAGCAAAACAATTTCAGCTTTTCTTCAGAGGCCGGGCAACAAATGGATTATTATTTCATCCTGGGTAAAAATATGGATGAAGTAATCAGCGGCTACCGGGTATTAACAGGCAAAGCTACTATCGTTCCCCAATGGGCCATGGGCTTCTGGCAAAGCAGGGAACGATACAAAACGCAGGATGAAATTTTAAATACCGTAGCTGAGTTCCGTAAAAGAAATATTCCGATTGATAATATCGTGTTGGATTGGAGTTACTGGAAAGAAAACGATTGGGGGAGCCAGGAATTTGATACCGCAAGATTTCCATCTCCCGATAGCATGATAAAAGTGTTGCATGAAAAATACAATACCCATATTATGATCTCAGTATGGCCAAAATTTTATGAAGGCATCAGATCTTATAATGAATTTAATAAGAACGGCTGGCTATTTAAAAGAAATATCGCCGACCGGCAACGAGACTGGATCGGCAAAGGTTACGTATCCACTTTTTATGACGCCTTCAACGCAAATGCACGCAAGGGCTTCTGGGATCTCATCCATCAAAAAATATATACCAAAGGATTTGATGCCTGGTGGATGGATGCCAGTGAACCGGATATACTTTCAAACGTATCACCGGAGAAACGAAAACTGCAGATGACGCCCACTTCAATTGGTCCGGCAGCTGAAAATTTAAATGCTTATCCCCTGCAAAATGCAAAGGGTATTTATGAAGGCCAGCGATCTGCCGACCCCGATAAGCGTGTGTTCCTGCTAACCCGTTCGGGCTTTGCAGGATCACAACGTTATGCCGCTGCTATATGGAGCGGCGATATCGGAGCAAGATGGCACGATATGAAAGCACAGATCTCTGCGGGGATGAATTTTTCCCTGTCAGGCATTCCGTACTGGACAATGGATGTGGGCGGCTTTGTGGTGGAGAACAGGTACCTGAAACCCAATGACCAGGACCTTGAAGAGTGGCGTGAACTCAATACCCGGTGGTACCAGTTTGGCGCCTTTGTGCCTTTATTCCGCGTGCACGGACAGTTTCCCTACCGGGAAATTTTTAACATAGCCCCGGAAAATCATCCTGCCTATCAAAGCATGCTGTATTACGATAGGCTGCGGTACCGCTTGTTACCTTATTCCTATACGTTAGCCGGTATGACCCATCATGACAATTATACGATCATGCGTGCATTGGTAATGGATTTTGCAAACGATACCGCCGTAACAAATATTGGCGACCAGTTTATGTTCGGACCATCATTGCTGATCAATCCTGTTTGTAATTTTAAAGAAAGAAACAGGAATGTGTACCTGCCTGCAGGGCAGGGCTGGTATGATATCTATTCCGGCAAATATTTCAAGGGCGGTCAGCACATCATGGCCGATGCCCCGTTTGAACGGATACCTGTTTTTATAAAAGAAGGTTCTATTATACCTTTTGGTCCGGACATCCAGTATACTTCACAAAAAAAGGCTGACACGATTACCTTACACATCTACACAGGAAAAGATGCCTCCTTTAAATTATATGAAGATGAAGGTATAAACTATAACTATGAAAAAGGGCGGTTTGCAAATATTCCCATTAGTTATAGTGAAGCAAATAAGCAACTAACGTTAGGCATAAGATCAGGCAGTTTTAACGGTATGCTTGCCAATAGAACTTTTAATATTGTTTGGATAACACCAACGTCTCCGAACGGGCTGGATGGAAAAATAATTGCTCCCAAAGAGGTTTCTTACAATGGTAAAACAGTTATTGTGAGGATGTAACTGGCTTGAACTCACGAGTTACTATCATCATAATTACTATGTCGTATTTACCCCCTGATATTGCCGTATCCGCAGGTCATTCATAATAAATATTACTTGTAGGTTTGTATGAGAGCATCAAAACAAATTAATCTATTCATCTTTAAATTTTAAATCATGGAAATCAGGAACACATCTTTAACTGCTATGAAGCCAATCTCCAATAAAGTAGTATGGACCGGAAGGATCATAAGTTACTTATGCATACTTTTTTTACTTTTTGATGCCATTATGAAAATAATCAGGGAACATCATTCCATTGAAGGTTCTGTTAAACTGGGATGGCCTGAACAATCGGTTGCAGGACTGGGAATAACTTTATTAATCTGTACCATTATTTATATAATTCCCCGTACA
>CAXSIE010000340.1:3881-6271 GCA_964237295.1 uncultured Flavihumibacter sp.
TCAAAAGAAACTCGTTGAGCTCTCCCACTTGATGGAGCCTTTTTACTTTCCGGTAGTATTCGGCATTTTAGTATGGGCGGGATTATGGTTACGTGATGAGAAACTTCGTATGATTATTCCTTTTCATAAAGGGTAAAGATGTTGCTATTTTGAAGGATCTAATTTATCTTAGGAGCTACCGTTAGCACATAAGTTAGTCACAAAGGCAGGGAGAAACTCAGTGAACATAAATTCCCTGTCATACCAGCATTTATACGTTAGCAAACATTTATAGACACGAAACGACCGGTAAACCAAGTCCCGACTGGTTAATTTTTTTGCTTTGTTAAGATGGAACATGTGTTTATCAGGATTAAATTGAAAGGTTTAATTCTATTTTTAAGACAAACATTTAATATATTAGCTTTTGGAATTTCACTAAAAACCTATTGATAACTATATGCAATTCAAGAAGGCAGGCCGGTTTATTATGAATAAATTAAGCAAAGAACTGCCCAGACATCTGTCCTATCACAGTGCTGATCATATCAAAGATGTTTATGATGCTGCTGAGCGGCTTGGAAAGGAAGAGCACCTTTCAGCATATGAAATTAAACTGCTTTTAACGGCTGCCTGGTATCATGATTCCGGCTTTCTTAAAGGGGCTAAGGATCACGAAGAAGAATCGTGCAACATAGCAAAGGAGGCATTGCCTGATTTTGGCTACAAACCAGCCGAAATTGAACGTATCTGCGGAATGATCATGGCTACTAAAATACCTCAGTCTCCGAAGAACCACCTGGAGGAAATACTGGCTGATGCAGACCTGGACTACCTCGGCCGTGACGACTTTTTTACAATCGGTAACAAGCTGTTTACCGAACTTTCCGTGTTTGGCTTTTTAAATACAGAGAAGGAATGGAACAGCCTCCAGGTGCGCTTTCTGGAGAGCCACCATTTCTTTACAAAAACAGCGCTTCAATGGCGGCAGGCTAAAAAGCAGCAACATTTAGCTGAAGTTAAAGCCAAACTTAAATAACAAGATAATAATGAGAGGCTACCGATTACCTCAATCCCTGACAGATATCATTTATACTACCATAGGCATTCTTTTTTGTGGATTTGCGTTAAAGGGTTTTTTAGTGCCGAATCAATATTTTGATGGCGGCGTTACAGGTATTTCGCTGCTTATTCATGAACTGTATCATGTTAATATTGCCTATGTAATTATACTGGTTAACCTGCCGTTTATTATTATGGGAGCCTTTCAGGTTAGCAGCAGCTTTGCCATAAAAACACTGGCGGCAGTAATAGGTCTTGGCCTTTGTCTGCTGTTTATACCCTATCCTCAAATTACTTCCGACAAGCTACTGGTATCAATTTTTGGCGGTGTATTTATGGGCATAGGAGTTGGCCTGGCCATACGCGGTGGTTGTGCGCTGGATGGTATCGAAGTGCTGGCATTATATACCAATAAACGGATCAGCTTTACCATCAGCGAAATCATTTTAGGCATCAACATCGTTATCTTCCTTATTGCAGCTATAAAATTGGGATTGCCCACAGCGCTATATTCCATACTTACTTACTACACGGCTTCCCGCACTATTAATTTTGTTATCGAAGGCCTGGAAGAATATACTGGAGTTACCATTATATCAGGACAGAGCGCATTGATAAAAGAGCAACTTGTAATGAACCTGAGCCGGGGGATTACCATTTATAAAGGAGAGCGTGGCTTTTTAAAAGATACCTTTGATATCAGTCAGCCGGTGGACATTGTTTTTACTATTGTAACCCGCCTTGAAGTAAGACGATTAAGAAACCTGATACATAAAATAGACCCCAACGCTTTTGTGTTTACCAGCACTATTAAAGAAGCAGCAGGAGGAGTACTGAAACGAAGAGCCAGGCAACATTAAAATAACTTCCGGTGTTAAGTAAAGTATGAGATGACTTGTTGAGTTGAAGTGTTTTTTTTAACGCAGAGAACAGCCAGAGGAGGAAACACAGAGGGCGCAAAGAAATCCCTCTATGCTCTTTGTGTTTCCTCCTCCGGCTGTTCTCTGTGTTAAAAAAAATATTTGAACCGAAGAAAGACCCTGCGTCATATTACAGTTTAAACTTAACACTAGTAATAAAAATCATAACCGCAGGATCTAAAACACTACCCTGTATCCAACACCTTTAATTGTAAGTATCTCGATTGATTCATCTTCTTTCAGGTAACTGCGAAGTTTGGTAATATACACATCAAGATTTCTGCTGTTGAAGAAAGAATCATTACCCCAAATCGCATATAACATTTTTTTCCTTTCGATAATGTTTTTCCTGTGCTGCCATAAAAATTTTAGCAATTCAGTTTCCCGGTAGGAAAGTTTTTTTTCTTTGTTGTTCAAAACCAGTGTCTG
>CAXSIE010000341.1:0-1628 GCA_964237295.1 uncultured Flavihumibacter sp.
AAAGTTGGGGCATTTATATTCGTCCCCCCTGGCTATGATATGCTCAAAGATGATATAATGTACAAAATTAATTCAATTGATCATTGTTGTCCGTCTGCCTGAACTAATCCGCAAATGATGAACAACAGTTGAAATACTGGTTACGTCCGCCCCAATTTTTAAAATGCGGTGTTGTGCGCCTTCTTCAAACAAAAGGTGGTATTGATTTATTAAAGCGTCGCCGAATGTCTCTCACAACGAAAAGTTACCATGATGAAAAAGATCAGGTGCCGGTCTCAAAAAATTCTATGTTGGTTAGTAACATATTCTCATTTGACCAATTACAAGCCAAGCACGAATTTTCTATTATTTAAATTTATAAATGCCGGCTACAACATAAGCTGTTTCTATGTCAAAACACTAATAATGAAGAATGATGAAATTATTTAAAAATACTAAATTTTATAATGTAAGAAGTTTGCAAAAGTAATAATATAAGCCATACACAGAAAATAACCATAGGTGTCCCAAAGGCAGTGGTTCTTGAACCAACGCCCCTTTGAAACATCAACTCTAAGGTTTCCCAAAAAGATTTCATTTTGATTCCAGACTCTGTAGTCAGATTTTGAGGAATTTTTTTCTTCTTAGATACTTCGCCAACAAATGTTATTTCAGGGAGATCTTTAGTAATGGAAATTATAGTATCATCCGAATCTGTATTTGGGAAATTCCAATTATTATCTAATAAGGGTAGTCCTTCTTCAGGAAAGTTTCCGTACCAATATTTTCGAATTGCTTTGATAGCTTCAAAAGCACCAATAATACTTCTAAAAGAAAAGAAAACAAGGAACACACCTCCAATTGGAATAAGAAACATGATTATTATAAACCAAACATCTTTCTGCTCTAACTTTTTTGTAGTATCTAAATATGTATTTAAAGTTGCAAAGTATCCTGTAAACAAAAACGCTTGTGTTACTAATAACCATGTTAAACGGTGATTTACTAAACTATCTTCATGCTGAATTTGAGATCTTAGAATCTTATAAAGCTCTAACTTCTTATTATATCTTGAATCAAAATTATCTGGATCTTCTTTATTGTTAAAATCTGTAATAACATTTTTTGAGTCCATGATTAACAATTGTTAAGTGTAGAACGTGTTTAGTTAGATAAAAGTGTGTTACAAAATAACAAAAGTTAACGAATTTCAAAGTCAATATGTAAAATATAATACAAATTATTTTTGATTAAAATCTTCACTATTATCAATCTTCTCATGGGTAACTAAATTAAAGACCTCATGTCTATAATAGATATTTGTTACAATGCCAATGTTATGCCTCTTTAAATAATTCAAACGTACAAATAATTAAAAATTCTGGTCTGTTAACTTCCCAGTGTCATTTGCTTAAACTTGAAGTTTATTAATGAGTCGCCGAGTTTTATTTAACTGTTGATTAGATAAACTTATGCCGATCTATTGGAAATGTTTGGTATCCGCAACGAGGTCACTACGTTAGTTGAATCTAATTGCTTGATTAGTACTTTTTCATTACAAACTGATTGTTACTCAAGGCGCACAACGTACAGGGCTTTACGCAGGCGGGGCGGCGTTATCCGTCCACCGATGACGCCTGCTAAATTAT
>CAXSIE010000341.1:1638-3083 GCA_964237295.1 uncultured Flavihumibacter sp.
TTGATTGACCTGGTGCCTGGCTTTATTCGTCCGCTGGAACAAATGCTTAAGTCTTGCCGAAGCTGACGATTGTTATTGTGTCCGCCACGCTTGCGTAAAACGCCATGTTATGGGCCGTACTACTTGTCAGGTATGCTAATCGGTTGACCTAAGAATTTTGGTTTTGCACCTACTATATCATCGATAAACAGTTTTACGCGAGCAAGTTTCTCTCGAATTTGAGTTTTCAAGCCGCTTGCTTTGTCTACGTCTTTTGCATTGTAACCAATTGTATGCATACCAAGTCTTGAAGCAATATAGATTGCCCTTTCGTTGTGAAAATTTTGTGTAATAATAGTGAGAGAGTCTTGTCCAAATATCTCTTTGGCTCGAACCATTGAATCGAATGTCCTAAAACCTGCAAAGTCTAAATAAATTTTTGAGGAGTTTATACCTACTTTCATTAAGTCAAGCTTTATTTGCTGAGGTTCGTTGTAATCGATTCTGCTATTGTCACCACTTACAATAACGAATTTGATTTTGTCCGCCCGGAAAAGTTCTGTTGCTGCTGTTACTCGATTGGTATAATAAAGATTCAGTCGCCCGTCTGTCAAATGTTTTGACGTTCCTAAAATTAGTCCTACTGTATTATACGGGATTGTGTCTACGGTCGAATAAATTTTGCCTTTAGCGTTTGATTTAATTATCTGGTCACACACAACTATGACGGATATAGATTATAAGTAAAATAATTGAAAGTAAGATGAGTCTTCTCTTGAACATAGACGTGTTAGTGTGTATGGCCCATAACGTAATCGGCTTTGGGCAGATGGGGCAGCTTATTCAGTCGCCCGAACCACTGCTGATTTTTAAATGAAGGTTCATTGTTTATTCCGATGTCTGGCTGTGTTCGTCAGCCTGGATTATAGTTGATTATTGCACAAAGTTGATCATACCATCCGTCAGCCCCATTTGCCCAAAACCGCATGTTGGTGGCATGTGCCCGTCACGCTATGGTCTTGATGAGTTCTCAAAGAATTGTTTCGTGACTTTGATTGTCCCAATGATATTGTTATTAAATTCTTCAAGTTCTTCCGAGGGAACCCAAAGTTCTTCATGGATTTGACCACCAACATTTTGTATTTCAAATTGCTGGATATAGTCTTTGCGCACTGCAAACTTTGTCACAAAACCTGAGCCCGATGCAGGAACATTCCAATCCCTGGCAATTTGAACTGCATATTCTTCATTCATCACGGGATAAAATATAGGTTGTTCCGGAAGTCTTGGAGGGAATCTTGTCCAGCCAGACTCTTCAATAAGTTGAAGTTCCAAAGGACCAACCGGTCTGTAAAGTATCGTTGTCTCTTCTGTCTGCATAACGTTAGGTATGGTCCTTTTTTCCTAACAATAGGACACCTATTTAAATTGATTAAAGTTAAAGCCAATTGTCAATAATAAGTCGC
>CAXSIE010000341.1:3093-6265 GCA_964237295.1 uncultured Flavihumibacter sp.
TCTTTGAATTTATCAATTTACATATGAGGACAGGTAGTGATGGCATTGCCACCAACGTGTACGCATTAGCGATGGCAGGGCATTCACATTCCGTCCGCCCATAACTAATGCCGATTTAAAAATCTCTTGTTGAAGTTAACAATCAGCAGTCACATTTATAATCTTCCGTCGGAACATATGCTCCTGGTCATTCTTAGCTCATTGTTCATTCGTCCGCCCTGCTATTGCTAATGCGCCTGTTAGGCGCGTGGTTCCACCGCAGGGTAGTTGTCACTTTCTTTGCCTTGATGCAAAGAAAGTAACCAAAGAAAAATCAAGGCTGACGAACAATGGCTAAAATTTGATTCGTTCCGCTACAACGAACGATGCTCCGGTCGGCTGATGCAGTTTGAGATGTACCAATAAATCCGGACAGTAAAGTGACGTAAATTCGCTTAACAATGTCGGTAAAAAAAGTAACAGCAACTCGTAGAAAGTATGATCTATCATTTAAAGAAGATGTGATCAAAATGATATCTTCTGGCCGTCCGATTTCAGAAATATCCCAGTCACTTGGTGTGAGTGCCTCGCTGCTTCACCGGTGGTATAAATCAGCTCACGCTGTTTCCACACCTCCATCAAAAAGCGCAGTGATATCATCAACATCACAGAACAGTTTGTTTGCAGAAAATGAGCGATTAAAAGCTGATCTGCGGCGCACGGAACAGGAGCGTGATATTTTAAAAAAAGCCTTGGGAATTTTCAGCCGCGGGATATGACAATAGTATATGCTTTTGCCAACACAATCCGCCATGAGCATCCACTTGATCACATCTGCCAGGTGTTGCATATCAGTCGGAGCTGTTTTTATGAATGGCACAATAAAAACACTCACCAGCCTAAAGCTAAAGACGCCATGATAGAACAGAAGGTGATTGCTGTTTTCCGGGAACATAAACGCCGTTACGGCTTCAGAAGGGTCTTGGCCGAGCTAGAGCATCAAAATGTGCTGGTAAGTCCGTATAAGGTCCGCAAGTACCTTTGTGCCAATGGGCTCAAAGCCATTCCAGCCCCGATCCTATGTACCTAAAACAACCAATAGCAGGCATCCTTATCCGATCAGTCCAAACCATCTCAAGGCAAAGGATTTTCCAGTAGCTATCAACCAGGTGTGGGTAGGCGATATTACCTACATACCTATGGTTGCAGGAGGTTTCCGCTATTTGTCTGTATGGATGGACCTGTGCTCCAGAAAAATAGTTGGATGGGACCTGCAGGATCACATGCAGGAATCGTTGGTTGCCGTCTCTCTGAATAAAGCTATACGGACACGAAAAATATCGCCTGGACTAATGATACATTCAGACCGTGGCGGGCAATATGCAGGCACTAAATTCAGACAAATACTACAAGGACGAACCATGGTACAAAGCATGAGCGATGCTGATAATCCATATGATAATGCGCACATGGAATCCTTATTCAGCAGGTTCAAGGCAGAGCTAATGGAAGGCGGTGCGTTTAATGATGCTGAAGATTCCCAAACTGAGATTTTTGATTATATAGAAATGTATTACAATCCTTGCCGGTTACATTCTTCCCTTGGGTATTTATCTCCTAATAATTTTGAAACTCAGTTAGCATTAACATGAAAGTAAAACAAATTAGTAACCATGCCAGGCCGTCTGACCAGACCGTAAACCGCTGTCTGGCTTCTAACCTTAGCCCACCTGAAATCATACTGTCAAAGAGCTTTAAATATGCCTGTGATGTCCGGAATTATTCCTGACAGGTTGCACCTCTGCAGAGCCCGTTTCCGCTTCATTCCGGCAAAACAAATATAACAACAATAATATCAATTTCAGAAAAATAAAAGCCGATGAAACCCTTTGTGGATAGGTATTACAAGGATTTTATCAATCTAAAATTTAAAGAAAAAAAGAAGCAAAAAAAGAAAGAAGAAAAGGAATGGGCTATCGCCCATCAATCTAATGATTAGGTTTCTGAGGCATAGCATCAATGCATATTTACTTTACATAACAATTAGTATTACATTTGAAACACTATTCTTAACTAAGACACTTTACTGTCCGGCTAAATCATCACACCTCAGGGGTGCCATAGGAATAGGTAAGGGGGCAACTGTAGATACTGTATCTAAGCTTGGTGAAACAACGGTCTCTTTAGGAACATCTCCCTGCTTTACATCTTTTTTTTTAATAAATATTTCTTCAGTTCGTCAGTATTTATTGTTGCAAGGCGATGCAGAGAATGATGGATAAGGTGATAGCTTTCCTTATTTAAAGGCAGGTACCAGGATTTATGAGTTTGGCTCCATTTTGTTCCATGAATTTTTTTTATCGCGTCATTTAAAGATTTGACATTTGCACATTTTATAAGAATTTGCTCAGCATTACGGTGCCGGATTGGGAATAAGGTAATTATTTCCATGCTTTTAATTGTTTGAACTTACTAAAGCTATTTAGTCAACCATGAAACTAACAAGAAGAAAACATTTAAACACAGTGGTTTCACGGTATTTTCATCTGGAAAGCAATACTGTACAATGAGATAAGACTTTAAATTTAAAACCTGTTATTCGCCGTTGGATAACTTACGCGCTTTAAGTTCACAATAATTATAAATGGGGTAATCTTAAGAGTGAGTAACGATAAAACAATAATGTCATAAAGATATATCGGGTCTTTGCAGTAGAAATAAGATTGTAGTAAAGTTAAGCAGCCAGCATTCTCAAAAATATTAGCTAATTAATGTGCATTGTAATCAATTGGAAATCTATTTGTGTGAGGGTGCAAATTAGGTGGAAGTAAAAAAGAACATTTTAAGTATTTGTAAATCAATTTGTTACATCTATAGTTCGACTCTCCCCAGCTCCACACCACAGCATTTCAAATCGAACCAAAACCTCTTAATACGTTGATATTAAGGGTTTTTTGTTTTAAGAACCACCGAGGAACTCAAACAATAGTCTCTCATGATTTTATAATAGAAAGGCTAAATCAGGTGCGTGATGTTTTTGTGTTTGCGTGTTTCACAGGCATAGCTTATGGCGATATAAAAAAATTAAAGCGATCAGAAACCGTTACCGGTGTTGATGGTGATCCTTGGATATTTACTAATCGACAAAAAACTAAAGGTGCTTCAAGAATTCCATTGCTTTCTTCATTTAAAT
>CAXSIE010000342.1:0-6243 GCA_964237295.1 uncultured Flavihumibacter sp.
CTGCTTGTGCAATCGTTCATATTCTGCAATCAGTGCTTCATCATCTTTCAGATCAAGGGCAAGACAATATCTTTTCATTTAATGTTTCTTCAATTTCTAAATTGATAAATTGTAACTTTCTGCAACACGTTCCCCATACCTCATACCTCATACCTCTTCACCTTATATCCTCTCCATCCAAACCAGGCCACTACAATAAAACAGATCAATGGAACTATGAATGCAAAAGCTGTAGATCTGCTGTCAGCAAGCATGCCCATAACGTACGGAACCATGGCCCCACCAACAATAGACATAATAATAAAAGAAGACGCCTTCTTGGTGTGATGACCCAGGTCTTTAACGCCTAATGCAAAAATAGTTGGGAACATAATTGATTCGAAAAAAAAGATAGCCATTAATGAATATATAGATATGGATGCATGTGCTGAAATCACAATGGCACAAAGAATGATATTGATCAATGCATAAACGGTAAGCAACTTATTGGGGGCGATCCATTTCATAAGCGCCGTGCCGGCAAAACGTCCAAGGGTAAACAGCAACAGGCTTATAGATAATAAGTAGGCTGCCTTACTGTTATTTATGCCCGAACCAACTTCAGTACAATAGTTAATGAATAATGCAGCCACGCCTACCTGCGCGGCCACATAGAAAAATTGCGCTATTACTGAATTTGTAAAATTACCATGACTGAATAATGGTTGTTTGTCCAGCACGTCTGACGAAACAATTTCGCTTTCCTTAATTTCAGGCAAAGGAGTACGAAAAAATAATCCGGCCATTAACAATACTACTACACCAATTATAATGTATACCATTTTAACGGAGTCCAGGTTATTAGCAGATTTATTATTGCCGAAGAATAAATTCGCAGCAATAATAGGTCCGAGGAAGGAACCTACTCCATTAAAACATTGGGCCAGGTTAAGCCTGAACTCGGAAGTTTCCGGTTCACCAAGTACTGTAACATAAGGATTGGCAGCCGTTTCCAGACAGGTAAGTCCTGAAGCAAGAATGAACAACGCAAGAAGAAAGAAATTAAAACTCGCCTGCTGTGCTGCCGGAAAAAAAAGAAATGCTCCTAATGCATATAATAAAAGTCCTAAAATAATTCCTTTTTTATACCCGTATTTGTTCATGAATAAGCCAGCGGGCAATGCGATCAGGAAGTAGGCTCCAAAGTAAGATGCCTGTAATAGCGTAGATCTTGTTTTGGTTACATTTAAAATTTCCTGGAAATGTTTGTTGAGTACATCCAGTAAACCATAAGCCGTGCCCCATAAAAAAAATAAGCTGGTAACCAGGATAAGGGGTATCCGATAATTTGTGATACTGCCGGTAACGGTTGAAACAGTTGTTACTTGCTGTGGTGCTACTGCCATAAGCAATCGTTTGTGTAAAAGTTTATTGTACTATTTGCGTTAATAAGTAAATGAAAATGCTGGACATATCAACGCATCACAGAAACTTTATCACTACAATGTTCCAGCAACATGTTGATTTTAAACCTAATCAGATTTGAAAGATAAAAAGAATGTTGTAAACGGCGCTAAATATTTAACTGATGGTGCTGTTTATTAAAACAAGAGGGAAAAGTTAGCAGGCATATTATTAAAATATCCTTTTATTCATTAAATATTTTTCTATTACCTTTGCAAACTCTTTAAAAGGAGACTCATGAACAGTAAAAGGGAATTTGAAATACCGTTTGTGGGATTAAAGCCTGGTATTCATGTGTATGAATACCATATTACCGATAAGTTCTTTGAGGCATACCAGCAACAGGATTTTAACCACTGTAACGCAAACGTAAAGCTTTTTTTAGATAAAAAGACCGGCTTTATGTTGCTTAAGTTTGAAGTTGGCGGAAGCGTGGAAGTAGTATGCGACCGCTGCGGAAACAACTTGCCCATTGAACTTTGGGATGAATTCAATATAGTGGTGAAACTGACAGAGGATCCGGATGGTATGAATAATACTGAAGAAGATCCGGATGTGTATTATATCTCCAGGGGCGAAAGTCATCTTCACTTGGAAGATTGGATATATGAATTTGTTAACCTGAGTATCCCAATGCAGAAGATGTGCAAGATCGAAGATATCGGAGGCCCCTCATGCAACAAGGAAGTACTGGAAATGCTTAAAAGAATGAATGGTGATAATCAGGAGGCTGGTAATCCCATCTGGAAAGGACTTGAAAAATTCAAAGACTTAGATAGCTGATAAAAAGCAGCACATTTTTATTAATTTTTAAATTGTTGAGTTATGCCTAATCCAAAACGAAGACATTCGCAACAACGTAGTGCAAAGAGAAGAACACACTATAAGGCAACAAGTGCCACATTAAGCACTGACAGCACTACAAACGAACTACATGTTCGTCACCGTGCACATGTTAGCGAAGGCAAATTGTATTACAGAGGAAAAGTTGTAGCGGAAGTAGCTGCCGCCGTCAAGAAATAATGTTATTCCTTTAACCGGATTCCGGATTCCATGGGTTTCTCTGACAGAGACCGTGGAATCTGGAATTTTTTATTGTCAGCACTGAAGGCAACTACCATGAATATAGGTTTAGACATGATGGGCGGAGATTATGCCCCGCTTGAAGCCGTGAAAGGCCTTTCATTGTTTTTGTCTGATTTACCTATCCCGGCTGTGTTGTATTTGTTTGGTGACACCGCTTTAGTAACCCCTTTGCTTGAAGCATGCAACATTCCCGCAAACTCCTTCCAACTGGTGCATGCAAGCCAGGTGATTGAGATGCACGAACATCCCACAAAAGCATTAAAAGAAAAATCACGCTCTTCCATTGCATTAGGATTTGAGTATCTTGCCCTGGGCAAAATTGACGCTTTTATTAGTGCCGGTAATACCGGTGCAATGATGGTGGGAGCTTTATTCAGTATCAGAGCTATTGAAGGAGTGCTGCGTCCTACCATTTCTTCCATTGCACCAAAAGAAAATGGAAGCTCCGGATTGTTATTGGATGTGGGGCTGAATGCAGATTGCAAGCCCGAACACCTTAACCAGTTTGCCATTCTTGGCGCTCTTTACGCACAATATATTTTAGGAATAGACAATCCTAAGGTTGGCCTGGTAAACATTGGTGAGGAAGAAGGCAAAGGAAATTTATCCGCTTCTTAAAGAAAACAACCAGATCAATTTTATCGGAAACATCGAAGGCCGGGATATATTAGTGGATAAAGCCGATGTAATGGTTTGTGACGGTTACACCGGTAATATCATTCTTAAAATGGCTGAATCGCTCTATGAAATAGCTTCCCGGCGGAATATTGATGATGATTTTTTTCTGCGTTTCAATCACGAAAATTATGGCGGCACTCCTGTATTGGGAGTATCGAAGCCTGTAATTATAGGTCATGGAATTTCTCATGCAAAGGCTTTTATGAACATGATAAAGCTGGCAGTTAAAATGATAGATACCAACCTGCTGGAGAAAATGAAATCATCTTTTACGGGCAACTGATTCAGTTCAGTCCATAACTCACCCGATGCACATTTTTGTTTCTTACCTGAAAGATTTTTTCAAAAGCATTCATCCATTTTTGCTGATGTTTTGTTTCGGGTATGCCGCCCTGATTATTTTTCTAAACTACCGCTATGGCATTGAACCCAGGATCCTGCGTAACATAACAGGCAGTTTACAACGTTTCACTGGTTTCTACCTGGTATATTTTTGTGCTTTCCTTATTCCATACCTGGTAGTAATAATGTTAAAAGGAAACCGGCTTACGGGCCTGAAGCCATTGCTGGCACTTATTATAACAGCCCCTGCCATTTTTGCTTTGAAGGTTTCATTCAGTGGACTATCACCATTAACAGAAAACAGTACTAATGCATCATGGGGAACCTACTACAGAATTATTTTAAACCTCCCTTCAAGATTAATTGTAGTGATCATTCCCCTGCTGCTTATATGGTGGCTCGGACAATATGAAAAGCCCTTCTTCGGCGCAACAGTAAAAGGCTTTAACTGGAAGCCTTACCTGCTCATGTTACTCATCATGGTTCCGCTGATTTCCTGGGCATCAACACAGCATGATTTTTTAAACACCTATCCGAAAATGAAGCGGATAGCTTTTATTCTACCACAAAGCCAGGCTCCATGGCTGCAAAAGCTACTGTTCGAACTTTCTTATGGAATGGATTTCATCACCATCGAATTATTTTTCAGAGGTTTTCTTGTACTGGCCTTTGTTCGATATGCCGGACAGGAAGCGATATTACCTATGGCTGTTTTTTATTGCAGTATTCATTTTGGAAAACCATTGGCAGAATGTATTTCATCTTTTTTTGGTGGAATGATACTGGGTATTGTTGTATATAGAACAGGATCTATTACCGGCGGATTGATCGTTCACCTGGGCATCGCCTGGATGATGGAAGCAGGCGGTTATATAGGAAACATATTAAAACATAAATAAACGTAAAGGAAGAGACCAGGCATTCGTGATTGTTTGACAAGCTGTCTGAACAATTTTTTTAACCGTATAAGACGCCCGGAGTTACAAAGAAAACTGGCTAATCTCTTTATGCAGTTTCAAAAATTTGAATAATATTGAAATTATGTACTATAATTGTATTCTGCATCTGTTGTTCCCAGAAAAACCAATCCATCCTTTAAAAACCAAACTGTATCGTAAACCTTATGCATTATATACTTTTTATTAGCGGATACTTTTTTACACTGGTAAGCAACAACTGCCCTGTCGCCGTTAAAGCTGTTAAATTTTTGATACATTTAAAACCCGGCACTGATCCCTTTTTGTATGGTGATTTTGTTTAACAATATTTGAGATTATATACTCCAGGGATACTTTTGGAAGTTTAAGGAAATGATCCGGATCAAATCAAAAAATTTGCAGACGATTGTTATGATAAAAAACAGATTTAATTTTTATTTGGTGATGGCTATCAGTATGATAACCATACTAACAGGTTGCAGCGACGATAACCAGAACAATACAGAAACTATAAAGATACTAGAAGATAATGTCAAGACCCTTGAAGAAGGTGGCAAAATAACTACTTTCCCGCTTACCATTATTGTTGCCGATAAATTATCAGGCGACCTGTTTCCCGAGAATATGCAGCGTTTATGTGCACTCTCGAAATATAACTGTAAAACCTTACCTATCGCAGGTATCCTTCGGTTAGGCTCTAATAATTATTACGAATACAATTATGTTTCCTCTCTTAATATTCCAGGTAAAATTAAAAACAATGAAACCGATATCACTGACTCGGTAGAAAGGCAGGTAAGCAATTATCTTTCAACAACCAAATTAGATGCATACGATTCATTACTTGTTCCCAACCATTCAGATTGGAACTTACAAACATTGTCACTCGATTACATCAGCAACTCGGCCGACAGCATTTTTTTCTTTTCAGAATCGGCCAATTCAGGATCGATGCAGGTTGGAAATAAAAGTTTTCAGGTTTTTAATAACGTAACAGAGCTCAGAAGAAAGATTGATGGTATCATTTGCAGGAGTCAAAAATCCATTTCGGTTTTTTACACGCCGCCGCCATTCGATTCAACCCAGGTGAGCTTTACCAAAAGCAAATGGCCCGCCAAAGGAACAGTCGCCGGCGATACTTGTATCGGATATTCGAAATATGAAAAGCTTCATGATGGTAATGGTGGTTTTGTTACCGGCAGTTTAAAGGAGCTGCAAAGCCAGAGCTGTGGTTTTAAGTTTCCTACCGGGCTTGCAGGAGATTCGTGCATTAACGGATCAAGATTCCAGAAATTACATAATGGAAAAGGTGGTTTTACCATTGGCAACCTTATTGAACGTAACAGTAAGAATTGCGGTTTTGTGTATCCGGCCGGTCCGGCCGGTGATACTTGTGTCAACGGCTCAAGATTTCAGAAATTACATGATGGCAAAGGCGGTTTTACTGTGGGTACTATCAAAGAACGCAACAGCAAAGCTTGTGGTTTTGCGTATCCAACCGGAATTGCAGGTGATAGCTGCAACAGCGGTTCCAGGTACCAGAAATTGCATGATGGCAGAGGCGGATTTACCTTGGGCCGTTTATTGGAACGCAATAGCAAAAGTTGCGGGTTTACTTTTCCCGCAGCAGGAACAGTGGCAGCAGGCTATATGTGCGACCGGGGCTCCAGATACGCTAAAATAAATGACGGCAAAGGCGGATTCGCCCGTGGGGCGCTCATAGAAGCCAATAGCAAACAATGTGCTGTTACGACAC